>NZ_RAWR01000013.1:0-74935 GCF_003986945.1 Corallococcus sp. AB018
GGGCCACCATGGCAGCGCCCTGGATGGCCTGGGAAAGCCCCATGCGGCGATCTCCAAGAATGAGATCGCCACACCCTCAACCATGGCGGTAGGTCCTCGCAAGGCCCACCTATCTGATCGGCATTGCGACTAGTCCGGCGCTTTCACGGACGCTACAAGCGGCCGAGGATCTCCGCCTTCTTCGCCTCGTACTCGCGCTCGGTGATGAGGCCGCCATCGGCCATGCGCTTCAGGTCCTCCATTGCCCGGACCGGATCCACCGGGGGCGATGGCGGGCTGGCCGGGGCGGCCATCGCGAAGCCGGTGATGACGACGCGCTGGGGCTTCATCGGGTCCACCATCACCTGGACCCGAAGCCCCGGCCCCCAGGTGGCCGTGCTCGAATGAGGCGGCAGCCGCTTGCTCACCCGCGCCTGATAGGGAGCACGGCCGGGGATGTGAACCTCCAGGAGCAGTTGGAGGACCGGGCGCTTGTCGATGCGGATCGCTGTGTCCCGCACCTCCAGCACCGTGGCCTCGCCGGCCCTTCCGTTCTCCAACTCAGTGCGATCCAGCCCGGCGCCCAGCAGCCCCAGCAGCCCCCCCTTCGGTCCGAACGCCACGCCCAGCCCTCCCGCCACGATGATGAGGAGGACGAGGAGCGCGGGGTCGGAGGTGATGGCGTCGAACATGGGGCGTCCAGCCTAGGGGATGTTGATGCGCGAGTGCAGGGCCCGCCCGTCGTACGCGGCGGCGCCGCAGCGGGCGTGGGCCCAGTCGCCATTCACCGCGGAGCAGACGCGGAAGGCCTGGATGTTGGAGTACGGCACGTTGATGCCCGGCGTGTCGCATCGCCCCTGGTAGGTCCAGGCCAGGCTCTTGTTCACGGCGCCCACGCCAATGCACGGGCCAATCCACGCGCCCGTGTCCCGCCGCTGCACGTCGATGGAGTACTGCGCCAGCGTCTCCTCCTCGCTCCACTCCAGGTCCACGAAGGGCGTGACGCCGCCGGGCAGCTCCAGGGACACGTCGTCGGAGATGCCGTCATAGGCCTTCTCCACGGACGGCCCCCAGACGTTGTTGTTGGAATAGAAGAGGCGGAACGCGGCGATCTCCCCCTTCGTCACCACGCGGTCCCCGGCGCTGCGGCACACGCCGTCGAACACCGTCTTGTTGGACTGCCCCAGCAGCACCACCGACGTGCACGGCCCCACCACCGAACCATTCTTCAGCACGACGTCCAGCGAGTAGCTGTACCCCGCGAGCCGGTTCCAGCGCACGTTCACCTGGTTGAGGGACGTCATCGCCCCATCCGGCTTGAACGCGACGCGCTGCTTGTACGTGCTGCGCGACGTGAGGTTGCCCGCGCTGTCGAAGGCGCCCTGGTGGAAGATGTTGAAGTACTCGCCCCGCCGCTCGACGATGACGTCGTGGCCGTGGGACTGCACCAGCCGGCCCGCGGAGTTCTTCAGCGGCAGGGACATCCGCCGCACCGCCCGCGCCCGCGTGAGCTCCGGGATGGAGTCCGCCATCACGTAGTACATGGCGTACTGGCTGTTGTACCAACCGCCGCTGAAGACCATGTAGTAGCGCCCGTCGCGCTTGAAGAGCTCCGGTGCCTCGTTGATGCCCTCCTCGTAGGCCGGCGTCGCGAACACCGCCGGGCCCGCGTGGTTGTAGACGGTACCGGGCGCGGCCAGCTTGAACGACGAGATGTTGTTGCCGTTCTGGAACCAGACATAGAAGAGCCAGCGGTCCGCGCCGTCGTTGAACGTCGCCGAGTCGATGCGGATGTTCCGGTTGCACCCCTGCGGCAGGCACGCCGTGCCGGTGGTGGTGCGCGGCCAGGTGGTATTGGCGTTGATGGGCTGGGGCACGCCGAAGACCAGGTTCAAATCCGGCGCCGTGGCGACGAAGGTCGTCACCTCCTGCCCCGCTGGAGGACACGCCGCGCCGTTGGGCACCCGGTGTCCGGAGAAGTGGAGCTGGTAGACGCTGCCCACCTTGCTCAGGTCCGGCGCCCACAGGAAGCAGTAGTCGTAGGTGGGGTCCGTCGCGGACGGGTTGTAGTCGCGCTTGAAGCGGAACGTCGTCAGGTCGTTGGACTCATACAGCGGCAGCAACACCCCGTTGCCCGTGCCGGTGAGGAAGAACAGGTCGTCGTTCTCCTTGTAGACGTCCGGATCCGCCAGCCACTGCATGAGCAGCGTGCGCGAGTTGTCCTGCGCGAGGGCACTCCCGGCGAAGGTCGTGGTGAGGAGGGACAACAGCAGGACGGCTCGGACGGGCTTCATGAGGCTTCTCCATGGAAGTCTTGAAATCCAAGCTTCCAGGGAAGGCCCGGGCCGCGCAAGGCCGATGGGTTTTGACCGTCCGGCGGCGATCCGCTATATCCGCAACTTCGATAATGAATATCAATTTCATTTGATATCACTTTTCTCTGGATTGCCTTTCCCGTGAGCACCACTCCCCGGCGGTTCCCCACCCTCCTCGTGGCCCTCATCGGGGTCGCGGTCATCGCTCTCGCGGTCTTCTTCGCACGGGGCCCGCGAGCTCCGGCCCCGGGTCCCGTGCCCTCGGAAGGCGCGGCGGCGGCTGACGCGGCGGCCCCTGCTCCGGGAGCGGGCCGGACCATTGCCCACGCGCAGGGCAGCACCGTCGTGGCCGAGCACCCGAAGCAGGTCGTGGTGTTCGACCTGGCGGCGCTGGACACGCTGGACGCGCTGGGGGTGGACGTTCAGGGCGTGGCGGGTGAGTACTTCCCCGGCCAGTTGGCGAAGTACGCGGACGCGAAGAAGTACCCGCGCTACGGGACGCTCTTCGAGCCCGACTACGAGGCCCTGCACGCCGCCCGGCCCGACCTGGTCATCACCGGCGGCCGCTCCAGCGCCCGGTACACGAAGCTCGCCGCCATGGTGCCCACCATCGACCAGACCACGGACGACACGCACTTCCTGGACACCGTGGTGGGCAACACGCAGCGGCTGGCGACCGTCTTCGGCAAGGAGGAGCAGGCGCGCACCCTGGTGGAGACGCTGAACCAGTCCATCGCGACGCTGAAGGGCACCACCGCCAGCCGGGGCAAGGGGCTCATCGTGCTGACGTCCGGAGGACGGATGAGCGCGTATGGCCCGGGCTCGCGCTTCGGCGTGCTGCACGACACCTTCGGCATCCCGCCCGCGGCGCCGTCGCTCAAGGCGTCACTGCACGGGGAGGCCGTGGGTTCGGAGTTCATCCTGGAGACCAACCCGGACTGGCTGTTCGTCATCGACCGGGACGCGGCCATTGGCGAGGGCGGCGGCGCACAGCGGCTGCTGGACAACGAGCTGGTGCACCAGACGACGGCCTGGAAGCAGGGGCAGGTCGTGTACCTGGAGCCGGCGAACACCTACCTCATCGGCGGCGGCATCCAGTCCCTGCGGCGCCTGATGGAGCAGATCTCCGATGTCTACGCGAAGCCCCGACAGCCCTCCGCTCCCTGAGCCGGGCTTCGCGCCGCGCACCTCCGTGGCCTCCCACGAGGCCAGCGCGCGCTCCGAGCCGCTGCCCACGAGCGGCGCGAAGGGCGCTCCCCTGCCGCTGCTCGCCGTGGCCGTGCTCGGGGTGCTGGTGCTCGCGGGCATCAGCATGCTGATTGGCGTGAGCCACGTGTCGTGGGAAGCGCTGCTGGCGCCGGCGGAGAATCAGCGCGCAGTGCAGGTGCTGGTCATCAGCCGGGTGCCGCGCACGCTGGCCCTGCTGCTGGCGGGCATGTCCCTGGCCGTCGCGGGCCTCATCATGCAGATGCTCGCGCGCAACCGCTTCGTGGAGCCCTTCACTGCGGGCACGGCGGAGTCCGCGAGCCTGGGCCTGCTCGCCGTCACGCTGCTCGCCCCCGGCCTCCCCATCCTCGCCAGGACGGCGGTCGCCGCCTGCTTCGCCATGGCGGGCACGGCGTTGTTCCTGTTCATCCTCCGGCGGATTCCGCTGCGCTCGGCGCTCGTCGTGCCCGTCGTGGGACTGGTGCTGGGCGCCATCTTCGACGCGGCGACGACGTTCTTCGCCTACCGCTTCTCCCTGCTGCAATCACTGATGGCCTGGACCACGGGCGACTTCTCCAGCGTGCTGCGCGGCCGGTATGAGCTGCTCTGGGGCGCCTTCGTGCTGACCGTCATCGCCTACGTCGTCGCGGACCGCTTCACCGTCGCCGGCATGGGCGAGGCCTTCACCACCAACCTGGGCCTGAGCCACCCGCGCATCATGGCGCTGGGGCTGGCCATCGTCGCCATGGTCACCGCGGTGGTGGTGGCCACCGTGGGGATGATTCCCTTCATCGGGCTCGTGGTGCCCAACGTCGTCAGCCTCATCGTGGGTGACAACGCGCGCCGCTCCATCCCGTGGGTGGCGGTGCTGGGCGCGGGCTTCGTGCTCCTGTGCGACATCGTGGGGCGGGTGGTGCGCCAGCCCTATGAGATTCCCGTGGGCACCGTGGCGGGCGTGGTGGGCAGCCTCCTCTTCCTCCACCTGCTCTTGCGGAGGGACGACCGTGTCGGCTAGCGCGCTGCGCCTGGAGGGCCATGAGCGGCGGCTGCTCCTCTTGGGGGGCCTGGCCGCGTTCTGCGTGGTGGTGTTCATGACCGTGGACGCGGGCGGCAAGTGGGACTTCGTGCTGCCGTTCCGCGCGCGCAAGGTCGCCACGGTGCTGCTGGTGGGCTACGCCATCGCCGTCTCCACGGTGCTGTTCCAGACCGTGGTGGAGAACCGCGTCCTGACGCCCGCCATCATGGGCTTCGACACGCTCTACCTGCTGCTACAGACGAGCCTGCTCTTCTTCCTGGGCTCGCGCACCATGGCGAGCCTGGACAGCCGGCTGCTCTTCACGGTGGAGGTCGCCATCATGGTGGTCTTCTCCGCGGTGCTGCACCGCTGGCTGTTCGAGGGAGGCCGGCGGAGCGTGCACCTGCTGCTGCTCACGGGCGTGGTGCTGGGCGTGCTGTTCCGCAGCCTGTCCAGCTTCCTCCAGCGCCTCATCGCGCCGGGCGAGTTCGACTTCCTGCAGGACCGCTTCTTCGCCAGCTTCAACAACCCGGACCCGGACCTGCTCATCGTCTCCGCGCTGATGACCCTGGGCGCGTCCGTCCTGGGCTTCAGCCTGATGCGCACCTGCGACGTGCTGAACCTGGGGCGCGACGTGGCCATCAACCTGGGCGTGGACCACCGGCGCACGGTGTCGCGGCTCCTGGCGGTGGTGGCGGTGCTGGTGTCGGTGTCCACGGCGCTGGTGGGGCCGGTGACCTTCTTCGGGCTGCTGGTGGCGAACCTGGCGCACGGGCTGGTGCGCTCGCACCGGCACGTCCACGTGCTGCCGGCCGCCGTGTTCCTGGCGGTGATTGGCCTTCTGGGCGGTCAGCTCGTGCTGGAGCGCGTCTTCTCCTTTGGCGCCAACCTGCGCGTCATCATCGAGTTCCTGGGCGGCCTGATGTTCATCACCCTGTTGATGCGAGGCGTGCTGCGATGATCGAAGCCCGGAACGTGTCCCGCCGCTACGGAGACACCGTGGTGGTGGACGACGTCACGCTCCAGTTCCCGGAGACGGGCGTGACGTCCATCATCGGGCCCAACGGCGCCGGCAAGTCCACCCTGCTGTCCATGGTGAGCCGCCTGTTGCCGCTGTCCTCCGGCACGGTGCTGGTGGACGGCATGGACGTGGTCCGCACGCCCGGCGACGCGCTGGCGCGAAGGCTGGCCATCCTGCGGCAGGACAACGCCGTCACCTCGCGGCTCACCGTGCGAGACCTGGTGACGTTCGGCCGCTATCCGCACTCCAAGGGCCGCCCCACGGTGGAGGACCGCGCCTTCGTGGAGGGGGCGCTCCACCACCTGGGCCTGGAGCCGCTCGCGAACCGCTTCCTGGACGAGCTGTCCGGAGGCCAGCGCCAGCGCGCCTTCGTGGCCATGGTGCTGTGCCAGGACACCCACTACGTGCTCCTGGACGAGCCCCTCAACAGCCTGGACATGAAACACGCCGTGGCCATGATGAAGGAGCTGCGGCGCGCGGCGGACGCGCTGGGCAAGTGCGTGGTGCTGGTGCTGCACGACCTCAACTACGCCTCCTGCTACTCCGACCACGTCATCGCCATGCGCGCCGGGAAGGTCGCCTTCCAGGGGACGCCGGAGGAGCTGATGCGCCCCGCCGTGCTCCGCGACATCTACGACATGGACATCGACATCCACCTGCTCGATGGAAAGCGCATCGCGGTCCATTACCGGTGAGCCCCAGGCCCATGTTCTCCACCCGTGAAGCCCCCCAGTCCCCCCGCCTGCGCCACTGGGCCTCGCGGCTGCTCCTGCTGTTCGCATGCGCCAGCGTCGTGGCCACGTCCAGGAACAGCTTCGAGGACATCGTCTCCGAGCCCCACACGAGCGCGCCCCTGACCCTCACGACCGAGGCGCCCAATCTCACGCGCCCCATCACCGTGAAGGTCACGGCGTCGGAGCCACCATCGAAGAAGGCCCAGGTGGAGCTGACGGTGCAGGTGAAGGCGCGGTGGACGCCAGCGGACCCCTCGCGGACAGCGCTGCCGTGGATGCGCGTCTCGCTGTCCAAGGCCAGCCCCGACCCGGCCGTGCCCACGCAGCCCGTCGTGCTGAAGACGGGGGAGGACGTGGTGGCGCGGACCGTCGTGATCCTGGATGAGACCTGCGAGATGGGAGCATCGTGTAAGTGGGCCACGGACCTGACCGTCCAGGTGCAGCCGGACGCCACCCCCGGCACGGTCGAGCTGGAGTGGAAAGCGAGCGCCCGGGCGAAAGTGATCGGACTGTCCGACACGCCCAGGGGCATGGGCATCACCGTTTCGGAGCCGTGACGCCCTCCCCTCTGAGCGGCGCATCCTCGGCTTGCTCCGCCTCCACGGAGGGTGAAAGCCTGTGCATCCCCTCTTCCAGAAAGGCAGACGGAGATGCGCGAGAAGAACCTGGAGTACACGCTGGATTGGATTGCCGTGCAGGAGCTGGTGGCCGAGTACGGGCAGGCCATCGACCATGGCAAGGACACAGGCGACTGGACCCGGTGGGAGCGGGTCTTCGCCCCGGAGGTGACGTCGGACTACTCCCGCTTCATGGGAGTGCCGCCCTCCACCGCGCCGCGCGCCGTGCTGGCGCAGTTCGGCAACAAGGCGCTGGAGTGCTTCACCCGCGTGCAGCACGCCACGGCCAACACGGTGCGCACGGAGTTCACCAGCCCCACGCACGGCACGGTGCACGCCTACGCGGAGGTGTCCCACTTCTTCACCATGGATGGTTTTCCCCAGGAGTGGACCCTGGTGGGACGCTATACGCATGAAGTGGTGAAGACGGCCGCGGAGGGCTGGCGCATCCAGAAGGTCACGCTGGATCCCATCCACCACCGCGGCAACCTGCTGGGCCTGGAGTTCGCCCGGGGCAAGCGGCTCGGCACGCCGTGACTCCGGGCGTGCGGTGACGCGGCCCCGTCACCGGGCGCGCTTCTTCCGGGACCCGGCCGGAGGCTTCGCGAGCGCCTCCGCCTGCTTCCCGATGGTCTCCGCCAGGAAGTCCACTACCGCGCGCACCCGGACGTTGTGGGCCAGGTCCTCGTGGAACACCAGCCACACCGTCCGCTCCAACTCCGGCAGGGCGTCACGCAGAGGCACCAACTCCGGATGCAGGTGGCCGAAGAACGCCGGCAGCAGCGCCACGCCCAGGCCCTCGCGCGCGGCCTGGAGCAGCCCCAGGATGGACGTCAGCCGCAGCGCCACCGTGGCCTTCGCCGCGTGCACGTCCAGCCACTTCGACTCCGGCCAGCGCCGCGAGTCCTGCGCGTACCCCACCACCGAGTGCCCCTGGAGCCCCGTGTCGAAACGCACCGGCCCCCGGCGGGAGAGATAGGCCTTCGACGCGAACGGCACGACACCAATGGCAGCCACCTTCCGGGCCCGCAGCGACGCCTCTTGCGGCCGGACCAGCCTGATGGCCACGTCCGCCTCGCGCCGCACCAGCGACAGGGCTTCGTAACCGGAGAGCAGCTGCAACTCGATTTCCGGATGGCGCTCCTGGAACGCGGCCAGCCACGGCATCACGTTGTGGACCAGGAAGGAGTCCGTCGCGGTGACCGTCACCGGTCCGGAGGGGCGCAGGTCCTCGCCGCTGGCGAGCCGCTCCACCCGCAGCGCCTCCGCCTCCACCGCCTCCGCGGCCGGACGGATGCGCAGCGCTACCGCCGTGGGACGCAGACCCGTGGGAGTCCGGTCAAAGAGCCGTGCCCCCAGCTCCTTCTCCAGCACGGCCAGGCGCCGGCCCACCGTGGTCTGGTCCACCTTCAATCGCCGCGCCGCCGCGGAGAGGTTCCCCTCCCTCGCGATGGCCAGGAAGTGCCGCAGGTCGCTCCATTCGGGCATGGCCTGCACTTTCGCAGAGGTGCCCTGCGGAATCGGGCATTTTCGCAGGGATGCCCAGAAGCCATCCTCCCCGGCGTTTCCTTCCACCGAGGAGTGCCTCCCGTGAAGACCCTGCCCAAGCTCGTCGCCGCCGTCGCCGTCGTCTCCGCGTTCACCTTCGCCGCCGCCAAGGGCAAGGAGTCCGCCGCGTTCCAGCAGACCGCCTATGACAAGCTCACCTGGACGGAGATGATGCCCGGCGGCCCGTCCGTGCACGTGCTCTGGGGCGACATGAAGAAGGGCCCGTACGCCCTGCTGATGAAGTTCCCCGCCGGGTTCGACTCCGGGCCGCACACCCACTCCGCCGACTACCACGGCGTGCTGGTGAAGGGCCGCATGACGAACACCAGCGAGGGCGCCGCCGAAGCAGGCGCCGTGGAGGCCGGCAGCACCTGGGACCAGCCCGGCAAGGTGGTGCACCGCAACCAGTGCGCGCCGGACGCCGAGTGCGTGATGCTCATCGCCCAGGACAAGCCCTTCGACTTCGCGCCCGCCAAGGCGAAGTAGCCGCCCCGCGGGCCCGGAAACGCGTCACACCTTGAAGCCCACCACCAGGGACGTGGCCACCTTGTTGCGCGAGGAGGAGGTGGCCTCCACCGAAGGGTAGATTTCGAAGTGGATGTGCGGCCAGCGGCCGCTGTAGCAGGCTGGGAAGCTGCTGGTGAAGGCCATCCAGCGCAGCAGCTCCCGCCGGTCCGTGCGCGTCGCCAGGGCCCGAGGGTCCTGCTGGAGTCCGTGGTGGTGATTCCGCTCGTCGTCACTCATGCGCCTTGCCCCCTTGGAGTGACCGCGACGGTAGGCCCAATGTCTTAAGCGAGTCCCAAGGCGCCGGGGGTGACGCGTTTTTGCAATCCAGGCGCGGGGCTCCTGGCGTATCTGTCCGGCCTCCAGGCAAGGGAGCAGACCCCCATGACGAAGCGCGTGAACGGACCTTTCGACGTCAAGCTCACCCCCATGGCCCCGGAGGCGGGCGCGGTGGACGCGGCCCCGGGCCGGATGATGCTCGACAAGCGCTATCACGGCGCGCTGGAGGCCACGAGCCAGGGGCAGATGCTCGCGGTGCGGACGCCGGTGGAGGGGTCCGCGGGGTACGTGGCCATGGAGCGCGTCAGCGGGACGCTGGACGGCCGCGCCGGCACCTTCGCGCTCCAGCACTTCGGGGTGATGACGCGCGGTGCGCCCCACCTCCTCATCTCCGTGGTGCCGGACTCTGGAACCGGCGAGCTCACGGGGCTCGCCGGTTCGATGACCATCGACATCGCGCCGGGCGGGAAGCACTCCTACGACTTCCAGTACACCCTGCCGGACGCGCCGTGACTCACGCGCCTCTCGTCACCCGGAGCCATGAGAGGGCTTGAAGGGCCGCGAACCACGCGCCTCCCGCGAGCGCGTGACGGAGGTGGTTCATCCGTGCCCACCGCGTGGCGGTCTCCACGGCCGCCGGGGTGTCGGACGATTGCATCAGCCGGATCATCGTGGGGATGAAGTACGAGAAGGTCAGCACCCGGTCCACGAGCACCACCAGCGCGGCCGCGAGCCACCAGGAGCGCAGCGGCCCCGTGGCCCGCGTGGCGAAATAGAGACTGGCCAGCGTGAGCAGCGTCAGAGGACCCGTGGTGACGACGCCCCAGAAGCGCAGGCCCACGTCATCCTGGCGCGCCGCCTCCGCGGACCAGTGCCCGCCCGTGACGTCGAGCCACCGGGGGAGCGAGATGCGGTGCTCATAGAGCCCCGCGCCGAACGCGACGCCCAGGTTGAGCACGAAGAGCCACAACAGGATTTCCGCCGCGGAGGGCTTCAGGTTCATCATGGGGCCAGCATGCGTCCCGTGCCCGCGAGCGTCTTTCGTGCCCTTGTGCTGTTTTTCTCAATCCTGCGGTGTTTTCCATGAGCCCCCGGCACGCACTCCTCGCCCAGATTGGCGCCGACATCGTCCGCTTCCAGGAAGCCTCCGCGGAGTTCGACTCCGCCGTGGGAGAGGTGCTCGCGCTCGGCCGCGCGGAGCTGACGTGTCTGGCACAGCTGCACTTCGGAGGCCCCGCGCCCCTGAGCGGGGTCGCACGAGGCGCCGATGTGGAGCGATTGGAGCTCGCTGGCTACGTCCAGCGAGAGGGCTCGGGAAGCAGCAGGAAGCTCGCGCTCACCGGGCATGCGCGCGAATGGATTGAGACCCTCTGGGGTCCCCTCCAGGCGGATGGCTTGCAGCTGATGGCGCCGCTGCCGGACGCGGAGTTGAAGGTCATCGCCCGCTTCCTGGGCGAGGCGCGGAAGGTGCAGGACCGCCATGCCGCCCGCATGGCGAAGCTGCTCCAGGAACCCGGAGGGACGCGAGCGGCGCGGCGCCGCGGTGGCCTCTCCGCCGCCGCGCTCCACCGCGTGCGGCTCTTCATCGAAGCGCACCTCGCGCGGAGGATCCGGGTGGGCGAACTGGCCCAGCGCTCGGGCCTGAGTGTCTTCTACTTCACCCGCGCCTTCCGGCAGTCCATGGGCATGACGCCGCACGCCTACGTGCAGCAGCGAAGGGTGGAGCGGGCGCGCGGCCTGTTGAGCCACACGACCCGCTCCCTCGGAGACATCGCGCTCGCGGTCGGCTTCAGCTCCCAGAGTCACTTCACCACGGTGTTCCGCCGGGTGACGGGACTCACGCCCGCCGTCCTGCGGCGCGCGGGACGCTGACGCCTACGAGCAGGTCTTCTTGCAAGCCGGCGGGTTCGTGTTCGGAGGCGTCGTGTAGGTGCCTCCGCAGATGTAGTACTGCGTCGGGCCGCAGTTGGCGCGGTACCACTGGACGCTGCTCCCGGAGCCTGCCTTGTACTGCGTGCAGTCCCAGTAGCTCCACTTGATGCCCCCGGGACAACTCGCATCGGAGAAGCCGCCCGACCCGAAGTCCAGGCACCCGGCGACCGCCGTTCCCTGCGGGCAGACGGCCTGCTCAGCGGAGCCGAGCACCTCCTCCGGTCCGGCCTCGTCCATCGCTCCGCCACAGGCGGAAGCCAACGCCATCACGGACCCCAGGCACAGCGAACGCACGACGTGTCTCGACATGAATTGCCCCCTCACACAGGCCTGCCATCGCGGCAGGTGGCGGACACCCTACGCACCCCGCGGAAGTGCTGGGATTAAACGCGGTTAAATCCACACCCTGGGGGGTGTGGGAAGATTCGGCCCGCTGGGCGTAGAAGCGGATGACCGGCGCATCCACCCGAACGTCCCTCGCGGCCCCGCACTCCTTCCCAGGCATCCCCCATGGCCCGTCCCAAGAGCCCCCTCGTCTGGATCCTCCTCGTGGTCGGAGGCGCCTGCGCCTTCTGTTGCACCGGCACCCTGGGGCTCATGGCCCTGGGGTTGTTCGCCGGAGACAGCGACACGCCCGGAGCCCCCGGCACGGTGAGCAGGGGCCGCGGCAGCCCGGGCGAGCCCGGCGGCTTCGCGTTCGACGCGCCCCAGGGGTGGAAGACCCAGGAGGACGGACGCTTCATCCTCGAGTGGAACGACCGGGGCGACACCCTGGGGGTGGAAGCACTCCGGCTGCCGGCCATGCCCGGGCTCGATGACGCCGAGGGCCGGCTCGCGAAGGTGTGGCAGGAGCGAATTGGCGCGGACTGGAACGGCGTACAGCCAAACCCACTGGTGATGCGGCGCTTCATGTCCAATGGGGCCCGCGCCTTCTTCACCGCGGCGGTGGTGCGCGCGAAGAACAACGACCGGTCCTTCCGGGTGAGCCTCTACCTGGTGGAGGCAGGAGACCGCCTGGAGCCGCTGGTGTTCATCCAGAGCTTCATGACGCCCGGAGGCCTGGGCGAAGCCATGTCGGCCTCGTTCTCCTGGAACACGTCCTACGCCCGGGTGGAGGAAGCGCTGAAGGGTGTGCGCGGGAGCCCCGTGGGCCTGCCGCTGGTGGACGACGAGGAGGTGGTGGGCCACTTCATCTACGGCACCAGCAGCGGAGCCCAGTGGGTCAACGCCTATACCGGCGGCACCACCATGACGGCGGTCTCCTACAGCATCGACTACACCTTCGGCGCCAATCACGCGTTCCAATACAAGTACGGGGGCGCGTCCGGACAGGTGGGCGCGATGAAGTTCGGCTCCGACGACGACCAGGGCACCTGGAGCGTGAAGCACGACGTGCTGACGCTCGCCGGAGCGAAACGGACACGCCGGTACCTGCTCATCGGGGCCGCGCGCTCGCCGGAGGGAAAGCGCACGCTCTACCTCATGCAGGAGGGCCAGGGATGGTCGCTTTCCCCCGGCGCCATCGGCCAGGACGGCCAGCTGTACGTGGCGGTGGATTGAAGTTCCGCCCTGCCCGGTGACACCGCCAGGGGTCACCGGTGTTCCATCCGCCGGCCGGAAAAAGCACCGGCCCTTCCCCCACAGGAGATGGAACATGGCTGTCCTGCACCGCGGACTGCGGCTGGGTATGGCATTGCTCGCGAGCTTCACGGCCCCCGCCTGCGGGCCGGATGCACCGGCCGGTGCCGCGCTGGAGGTGGGCGAACAGGAGCTGGAGGCGGCACGGTCACCCCTGCCGCCCCTGAACCGCGAGGCGCTGCGACAGGCCATCGCGGGCCTGCCGAACGCGGAGGTGACCGGCGCGCTGGTCCGGGTGAGCGGCGCGGATGGGCGCTGGCTGGGCACGTCCGGCGTGGCCGACATCCGCACCGGCGCCCCGGTGCCCGCGGACGCGCACTTCCGCATTGGCAGCATGACGAAGACGTTCACGGCCATCGTCGTGCTGCAGCTCGCCGCCGAGGGGCGCGTGGACCTGGACCAGCCCGTCCAGCACTACCTGCCGCGCCTGCTGCCCGCGGGCGTCTACGCGCCCATCACCGTGCGCCAGCTGCTCAACTTCACCCACGGCCTGCCCGGCGTGCCGGTGCCGCAGAAGGACCCTGACTGGTTCTTCGAGAACCGCTTCCGGCGCTTCAGCCCCCGGGAGCTCCTCTCCCTGACGCTCCCCCAGGGCCCCCGCTTCGCGCCGGGCACGCAGCAGGAGTACGGCAACATCGGCTACCTCGTGGCGGGGCTGCTCATCGAACAGGTGACGGGCCGGCCCTACGGGGACGCGGTGCGAGAACGCATCCTGCGGCCGCTGCACCTGAAGGACACCTTCGTGCCCGGCAACGACGTGACCCTTCCCGGGCGCCACACGCGTGGCTACGAGGAGGTCGCGCCGGACGAGACGGGCTGCTCGGCGGGAGCCATCGCCTACGGCGAGCGCTGCCTGGTGGACGTCACCGAAGCCAGCCAATCCGTGCCCTGGGCCGCCGGAGAGATGATCTCCACCGCCGAGGACCTGGACCGCTTCCTCGTCGCGCTCTTCCAGGGCAGGCTGCTGCCACGCAAGCAGCAGGAGGAGCTGTTCACCGTCCCGGACCTGCCCGCCGCGGGAGGCGGCCGCGCCAGCTACAGCGCGGGCCTCAGGCGCCACGACATCGACGGCGTCATCTTCTGGGGCAAGACGGGCGACCGGCACGGCTACAACAACGGGATGGGCGCCACGCGGGATTTGCGCCGGCGCCTCATCTATTCGGTCAACACGCTCCACATGGGAGGGGACCAGCCGGACATCGCCGCGCGGATCATCATGGCGGCCCTGCAGGGGCCCTCCCGGCCATAGGGAGTTGGGGCGAGATGGGGTTAGCCTGCCACGTCACATTGACTGGAGGCTCCCCTGCCAACGCTCGACAAGCCTGTCCTCATCGGTCGTTCAAGCTCGCATTTCACGCGCATTGCCCGGCTCTTCGCGGCGGAGCTGGGCGTCGACCATTCCTTCCAGGTGGTGCGGAACCTCCTGTCCACGAACCCGGAGGACTATGGCGGCAACCCCGCGCTCCGGATCCCCGTCCTGAAGACAGCTCAAGGTGTCTGGTTCGGCGCGCTCAATGTCTCCCGTGAGCTGTGGCGGCGGTCGAATCCCAGGCTCCGGGTGGTGTGGCCGGAGGACCTGGACGTGCCCCTGCTGGCGAACATGCAGGAACTCACCCTGCAGGCCATGGCGACAGAGGTCACGCTGGTCATGGAGAAGATGGCTGGCGCCGGAGAGGGCACGACCCACGCACGCAAGCTTCGTGAGTCCTTGCTCAACATGATGGCGTGGTTGGAGGAGAACGCGAGTGCCGCGCTGGCCGCTCTCCCGCCCGAGCGGGACCTGAGCTACCTGGAGGTCACGCTCTTCTGCTTCGTGACCCATCTGGAGTTCCGGGACGTCCTACCCACGGCCTCCTATGAAACGCTGAACCGCTTCTGTCAGCAGTTCGCACAGCGTTCATCCGCCAGCGCCACCCCGTTCCGCTTTGATGTCTGAGAGCACCCGGGCTTCGCTGCGAGGGCGAGTCTCGTATATCATTGGGGAGGTCCCTAGACAGGAGACATCGCCATGGGGGGTGTACGCGACGACGGCGAAGCCGTAGGCCGTGTGGGAATCATCCAGTGGGATGGGGCTTCCGAGGTACGACTTCGCGCGACACGGAGCACCACCGAGTCAAACATCGTCCAGACCCTGCCCTTCAACACGACCGTCCAGGTCATCCGACGATGGAAGGATGGCTGGGCAGAGGTATCCACCCGTCATGGGCAAACGGGATTCGTTGCCTCCGAGTACATCTGGACCCACTTGCCCGAGCCCAGCGCGCGACTGCATCGGGTTGAAGCAGGCGTGCCCGGAACCGCCATTGCCATCGCGGAAGCCTATTACGGCGATCTGGCCTCCCAGTGGGGTCAGGACCTGCGCTTCTTCGTCAATGTCCTCGCACACACGAACCGCCTGGCGGTGCCGTCGGGAACGACGGGGTGGCGTGAAGTGCACTTTCGCAGCGACACGTTGATCTGGGTTCCGGGGCGTCACTTCGCCCAATCCCTATCGGATGTCGTCAACTCCGGCTCCCGATCCTTCAATCTCGCCACGACGTTGGGATCCACTGTCGCGCGCGTCACCCAACTCTGGGATGACTTCCATCGCGCGGTCGCCCTCTCCACGCGGTATCTCAGCGAGTCCGTCACGCGGCACACGGAGAAGATCCTTCAAGACATCGTCATGGCGTTGGCCGAGATGGTGCTGGGCGGGATCGCGGTGCTCGCGGTTTCAACCGCGATCGGAGCGGGAATCGGAGCGCTGGCCGGCGGAGTCGGCGCCGCACCAGGAGCAGCCGTCGGATTCGAGATCGGCCTCATCGTCCTGGAGTGGCTGGGACTGGCCATGTTGCTGAACTGGCTGGTGGAGTCCCTCTGGAAGGTCGCCAAGGCATTCCACAAGTTCATCGGCACGGTGTGGGAGGCGCGGGGGAGCGCGGCCGCCATTGATCGCGCCGCGCGCGAATTCGCAGAGGCCGTCGCGACCCTGGTCGGCGCCATCATGGAAGGCGTGATCATGCTGGCGATGTCTCGCGGGGTGTCCTGGATGGTACGCGCGCTGCGCGGGACAGCCCTCGCGCGCAAGCTGGGAGAAGCCCGGTTGGCAAACTGGCTCAACAAGCGCCTTGATACCTTTCGAGAGCGGCGTGCGGGGCGTCCGCGAGAGGTCATAGGTCAGTTGACTCAAAAAATAGTCGACGCCCGCTATTTTCGGGGAGTGGACCTCGTTCAGCGAACGCGCAAGGGGCGCGACATGAGACTGGGAGAACTCGACGGAATCGACATGCAACAGAGGTTGCTCATCGAATACAAGTCGGCTCGAAGGCTTCATCGATCAACCCCACCGCGAGATCCGGCGGACTGGGCCAACGAGATGATCTACGAAACCACCGTCGGTCGCATTCAGGCGCTCACACAAACTGCGACCGGCACACGGCCAACCCAGACGGGCTCTGCCACAGTCCCCACCCTCGCGGAGATCCAAGGCTTCCGGCGCTTGCAATTCCGCATCGACGCGGACACGCCAGGATTGCGTGCTGGTGTGGAGGCTGCGCTGAAAAAGCTCCGGTCAGCGCATCCTGGCTGGACGTTCGAAGTGCGCTGGGGCATTGACTTCCGGTTGCCGCCCCTCCCTGACTGGGCCATCGTCGGCCATCACCAAGAGCTCCACTGATGTCCGTCGCCATCCTCATCAAATTCAAATCGACAGACCGGGCTCCCCTCTACATCTCGGTAGCCACCCAGGGGGAGTACCATGGTGTGTGGCTTTCCGCGGCGGAGAAGCTTGGCCTCAAATGGGTGCCACTGTTCGAAGATGGCCCTGTTGTGGACGTGAGCGATCTACCTACCCTGCTGGATGAGTTCCGGCAGCTTCGGGACGCGTTGGCAGGGAGTCCGAAGAATGATGCGATTCTTGAACATATCGATTTAATTCTGGAGGAGTTCAGCAGGCTGGACCTCACCGAGGTCTCCAGAATCTCAATTGGTTGATGGCTGAGTCCGTCCTGACGCTACGGCCGTCGCGGTGTCCTCTTCCTTCGCGCGCCCATCGCGCCTGACGCTGCGCCTCGCAGGAGGCGGCGGAAGGTGGGGCACTCCATGTGATTCGGCGCGGGGCAGGCCGCGGCGTGTCGCAGGCTGTCGCGCATCGCGCTCAGCTCGCGGATCGTCTTGTCCAGCTTCTCCGCCTGGGTCGCGAGCATCCTCCGGTCGATTCGCGGCCGGCCGTCCGGCGCGAACATCAGCGCGATCTCATCGAGTGTGAAGCCCGCGGCGCGCCCCATCGCGATCAGCGCCAGCCGCTCCAGCACCTCGGGCCCGAACAGGCGGCGCAGCCCCCGCCTGCCGATGGAGGCGATCAGCCCCCGCTCCTCATAGAAGCGCAGTGTCGAGGCCGGAACGCCGGAGCGCTTCGCCACCTCCGTGATGTTCAATTCAGTCATCCTCTTGACCTCAAGTCGACTTGAAGTGGCACCCTGCGGCTTCTGGTTCTTGAAGGCAAGCAGGAGGATCTCCCCATGGATGACACGCGCCAACCCGAGGATGAGCAGACGAAGCTTTGGAATGGCACCGCCGGACGCGCCTGGGTCGAAGCGCAGGCGGTACTTGATGGAATGTTCAAGCCGATTGAAGACCTGCTCGCCGAAGCAGTCGTCACAAGCTCCGCGCGCCAGGTGCTCGACGTCGGTTGCGGTACGGGCAGCACGACACTCGCCGTCTCGCGGCGGCTGGGCCCGAAAGGCCACTGCACCGGCATCGACATCTCGGAGCCGATGCTGGCCGCCGCCCGGGCCCGCGCCGAACAGGAAGGCACTCCGGCCAGCTTCATCCAAGCCAACGCGCAGCTGCACGCCTTCGAGCCCGCCAGCTTCGACATGATCATCTCGCGCTTCGGCGTCATGTTCTTCGAGGACCCCGTCCGGGCCTTCGCGAACCTGCGGCATGCCGCGAGGAATGACGCCGCACTCCTGGCCATCGCGTGGCGGAGTCCTTCGGAGAATCCGTTCATGACGACAGCCGAGCGCGCCGCGGCGCCGCTCGTGCCGAACCTCCCTGCCCGCCGGCCGGACGCGCCAGGGCAGTTCGCCTTCGCGGATTCGAACCGGGTCCACCGCATCCTGGAGGAGAGCGGCTGGGCCGGAATCGACATCCGGCCCATCGATGTCACCTGCACCCTGCCCGAGAAGGAGCTGGTCAATTACCTGACCCGGTTCGGTCTCCTCAGCAGGGTCCTCCAGGAGGCGGACGACCGGACTCGCACCCAGGTCATCGAAACGGTCCGCGCCGCGTTCGAGCCCTTCGTGCACGGGGCAGAGGTCCGCTACACCGCTGCGTGCTGGAAGGTGGGGGCCAGGGCGTCAGCGAGCCCCTGATCACGGACGGCGGCGGAGGCCCATCGGCGCTTCCTTCGTCTCCTTGCAGGTGGCCCCCTGGGCCTGGGCCCTGCGGACCCGCGCATCGCAGTGCTGCCACGCCCCCGCGGGTGTGGCCATGCTCCCGCCGAGGTGGACCCCGCACGAGGGGGTGTGTCCCCAGATGTCGCCACTCGTCCAGTAGAGGAACGTCTCCGTCATCTCTCCCGGCCGGGCGCACTCGACGTAGTGAGTCTTGCCGTCCGCCTGGAAGAACGCACTCGTCGTCGCGTTGGGGACCTCCTTCTTCGGCGGAAGGACCGTTTCGAATCGCGCCTGGAAGCCCGCCACCCGGGTGCCATCGGCCGCGAGCCGGATGGGCGGTGTCACCGGCTGGCCCGCGAACTCGTCGAAGAGCCCATCCACCACCACGGACCCGTCCGGCATCGCCGCCACCATCCGGAGGAAGCCCGCGGCATCGGGACTCCGCTTCACTTCCGCCGCCGCCTTCCGGTAGCGCAGTCCCGCGCCGAGCCCCTTCTGGAACCGCGCATCCACCGAGCCGTCCGCCTTCAAGCGCACCAGGCCCGGAGCACGCCAGGGGCCCTCCGGCGGATCCACGGCGGGGATGTTGTTCTGGGCGAGCACGAGGCTCCCACTCGGTCCGAGCCCCATCTGCGGCACGCGCATGAAGCGGCCCTGGGGGTATTCCCCCTCCTGCCGGAAGGTCTTGTAGGTGGGGTCGAGCCGCCCGTCGGACGTCAGACGCATGACGTCCGCGCGCGTCTCTCCCTGGACGACGTTTCCCACCCCGACGACCGAGCCGTCTGGACGGGGGGCGATGAGGCTCAACTCGATGCCGCCCTCCCCCTTCATCGCCCAGGAGATGAGAGGCGTGTTGAAGCGCGGTTCAGGCCTCCACTGCGCGTCGAGGGCGAGCACGGGAACCTCGGACCGGATCCCCTCGGGTTGGAACCGGCCGCTCAGGAAGAGGCCTCCGTCGGCCCGGGCACGGACCTGCTTCAACACATACCAGCCCAGCTTGAGCTCCTTCAGGACCGAGTCGAAGCGCTCGGCGCGTTCGAGGGTGCCCTCGGGGGTGAAGCGCAGCAGCCACAGCGGCACCTGCTTCAGGTAGGTCTCGTCTGGCGTTGACGCCGCGACGATGAGCCGCGACTTCGCATCCACCTCCGCGGTGATGATGAACGACGAGGCGCCCACCTTGTCGAGCAGCGCCTCGCGCACCTTGCTGTTGAAGGCGTCGGCCCTCGCCCCCGCCGCCGTGTGGCGGACGAGCTCATGGGCCACGGGCGCGGGCCCACTCTCGCCTCTGGGAGCCTTCTCGTCGCGGGAGCGATACGTCGCGATGTAGCCCCCGG
Source organism: Corallococcus sp. AB018 (assembly GCF_003986945.1). Lineage (NCBI taxonomy): Bacteria > Pseudomonadati > Myxococcota > Myxococcia > Myxococcales > Myxococcaceae > Corallococcus > Corallococcus sp. AB018. Next base: position 19,501 of record NZ_RAWR01000013.1, read on the forward strand.
AAGGCACGGCGAGCAGTTGCACCAGCTCCTTCATGCGGTCCCGGTCGGACGCGGCTTCGAGCGCCACGGAAGCCGGCGACGTGGCGCGCTTGCCCTGGGCGTCGATGACCACGACGCTGCCCACGGGCTCGCCGTTCAATCGATTGCAGGTGTGCCCCACCACGCCCCAGGCGCCCTTGGGCGAGGGGAGGACGGCCACGAGCTCGCAATCCCCATTCGGCTCGTGGAACTGGTCATTGGGCGACCAGATTCCGTCCTCCTCCGCGAAAGCCCCACCGCCCAGTGCGAGCACAAGCAACACCGTGCCCGCGTTCCTCAATGCCTGCATCGTGCGCTCCCGTTTGACTCAAGGTCGCACCATGCTGCCACGCCGCGTGTCCCCCTGGAACTGACGCGCGGGTGAACGCTTCAATCGGGCCAGTTGCCTTCCATGGGATGCGGGCCGTCCGTGAAGGCGCGCACCAGGTGGGTGCCACCGACGAAGGCGCCTGCCCATGAGCCGCCCCTGCCTCCGAAGGACTCCTCACGGTCGCCACGCGAACGCAGCGCGTTGATGCCCACCTTGAAGGCATGGAGCCGCTTGGCGATGCGCCGGGCGAGCTCCGGGTCGTCCGTCGCCACCGAGGCCACGAGCGCGCCGTTGGAGACGTTGGCCTCCCGCAGCAGCTCCTCTTCGGAGTCCACCGACACCAGGATGTCGACGGGGCCGAAGGGTTCGCGCAGGTAGAGCTCACTGTCACGCGGGATGCCGAACAGCAGCACGGGCGGCAGGTATGCACCGCGCTCCTGCCGAGCGGTGAAGGCGTCCTCCGCTAGCATCCCCTGATGCAGCACCTGAGTGCCCTGCTTCACCGCCTCGGCGATGAGGGCGCGGAGCTCCTTGGCCTTGCTGGGGGAGATGAGCGGCCCGAAGTCCACGTGCGCCCCCAGGACCGGATTGCCGACACGCAACGCGGAGACGGTATCGACATACGTCCGGACGAACTTCGGTACGAGTGACTTCTCGACGACCCAGCGGGTGTAGGCGGTGCAGCGTTGCTTGCCGAAGTCGAAGCCCGCGCGAATCTGTTCGCCGAGCCCGTCCCAATCCGTGAAGTGCGTGATGGCGTAGGCGTTCACGCCCTCCATCTCCAACGCGTAGCGCTTGTCCGTTTCACGCAGGCGGCGGTGGACCTCGCCACCGTTGGCGCGGCCGCCAATAAAGGCGACGCCCGCGATGTGGGGATGGCCGACGAGCGCCTCGGAGAGGTCCCTTCCGCGTCCACCGACGAGCGAGACGGGAAGGCCCGCGCGGCGCAGCAACGCGAAGGCGAGCGTGAGTGAGACGCCGCCGCCCTGGGTCGGAATCTTCGCGATGACCGAGTTGCCCGCGAGCGACTGCACGAGCACGTTGAGCAGCAGGACGGAGAAGGGATAGTTCCAGGAGGCGATGTTCGAGACCAGGCCGAGCGGCTTGCGGCCATCGATCATCCGGTCCATCTGCTCCAGGTACCACGCGATGCCCGCGAGACACCGGTCCACGTCGTTGGAGGCCGTGGGCAACGTCTTGCCGATGTCCCACGCGAGAATCCGGACGAGCAGATCCCGGTGCGCATGCAGCAACACCACCGCCTCCGCGACGACACGGGCGCGGTCATCGAGCCGACGGGCCGCCCAGGGCGCGAACTCCGCCGCTGCCTGCTCGACCCCCGTGGCGACCTGGGCGGCGCCAAGCAGCGGCAGCTCCGCGAGGACGCTGCCGTCAATGGGCGAGATGGCATTGAACCAGGCAGGCGGCTGGACCCACTTCCCAGCGACGGGAGAGAGCAGCCGGCCCTGAGAGTCGAAGGCTTCCGGCACGGCCCTCCGGGCCTCGGCCAGCAGGATGCGACTTTCAAGACGACGAAGGGGCTCGCCAACACGTTCGGTATCCAGCATGGGTGCTCCTCCTCGCGCGTTGACGCGCGCTGAATCCATTGAAGCGCCGGCACATGACAAGCTGCGGCATGAGCGCAATATCGTCATGCACGCCCCGTCTGTCTGGGGAGGCAGGCAAGGGCCCGTCGGACGGGATGTGCGCGCCCTGAAGGCGAGCAGCACGGGCGCTTTGTGAATCCGTGACGCCGCTGAAGGCTCGGCGCGTCACGCATGCGTCCTGGACAATTGCAGCCGCCATTCAAGTGATTGCCACGCGTGCGGAGGGCGGCCACGCTCGCGGCACATGGGACACAAGCGGCTGATGAGGATTGGCGTTGTTGGCGGCGGAGCCATGGGGTGCGGCATCGCACTCGAGCTCGCCATCGCCGGCAGACACGTGGTGCTCTTCAACAGGCAGGCGGAGAGCAGCGAGGCAGCGCGCGTGAAGCTGGAGCGCGACGCCGCGCTGCTGGTGGAGACAGGGATGCTCGGCGCGGAGCAACGCACCACCGCGCTCGCGCGCATCCATCGCACCACGGTGCTCGCCGAGGCCGCCGTGGTTCAGGACCTGGTCATCGAATCCATCCCCGAGGACCTGGCGCTCAAACAGCAACTCTTCAAGGAGCTGGACCGGCTCGCGTCACCGGACACCCTGCTCGCCACCAACACCACCGCGCTGAGCGTGACAGCCATTGCCCGCGACTGCGCGCACCCGGAGCGTGTCCTCTCCGCGCACTACTACCTGCCCGCGCACCTGGTGCCGCTGGTGGACGTCATCCCTGGCGAGAAGACCTCACCCGACGCGGTGGAGACGGTGCGGCGATTCCTTGAAGAGTCGGGCAAGTCGCCCGTGGTGTTCGCGAGGGACGTGCCGGGCTCGGTGGGCCCGCGCCTGCAGCAGGCGCTCATTGGCGAAGCCTTTCGAATCGTGCAGGAGGGCGTGGCCACGCCGGAGATGGTGGACCGCGTGCTCACCCAGGGCATCGGGCGGCGCCTGGGTGCCTCTGGCATCTTCGACCGGCTGGACCTCGTGGGCCTGGACTTCATCACCAACGTCCTGCGCGGCTCGGGGCGCCCGGTGCCGCCGGTGCTCGCCCAGAAGGTGGACCAGGGCGAGCTGGGTCTGAAGACGGGCCAGGGCTTCTATCCGTGGACGCCAGACAGCGCCGCCGCCTTCGAGGAGCGCATGGCCCGCCACCTTATCACGCAGCTGAGCGAGGACCGGGCCGCGGGCCGCCTCCCCACACCGGAGTCCGGGGAATGAGCGCTGACGTCGTGCTCGTGGATCCCGCGGCGCTGTCGGACTTCATGGCGGACGCCGTCCGGGAGTACAGGGCGTGCACGCCGGAGCTGCCGCCGCGCAGTTGGGCCGTGCTGCTGGGGCGCTTCACGGACGACGTGATGCACGTGGAGCGCGTGGGCTTCGCCACCAACATCCGCGAGACGGACGACACCGTGCGCCAGGAGTTCGACGCGGCCATCATCCCCCGCTTCGGCGCCTGCTACGCCAATGGCCGGCGCGGCTACTGGTGTGAGCCCCGCGAGTTGCTGCGCATCACCGCCGAGGCCGAGGCCGAGGGGCTGGAGGTGCTCGGCTCCATCCACCTGCACCCGGACTGGCACCGCATCGGCCCGCCCCACGAGCGTGGCCTGCGCGTCAGCCAGGAGCCCACGCCCATGGACCGGCATCTGTTCCAGGGCAGCGGCTGGCCGCTCAACATGATCCTCTACCTGGAGCGGAGAGAGGGCAGGCTCTACCACTCGCTCGGAGCGTGGGCCCCACCCGACGACGCTGAGTCCGCCACGGGCTGCCGCGCGCTCTCCATCCGCATGCGCACTCCGGAGAGGGGCTTGAGGTAGCGGCAATGACAGTCACCTCCTCCCTGCTGACGTTCCTCGTGGCCGCGGGCATCCTCGCCATCACTCCCGGGATGGACCGCGTGACGGGGTGCGTGCTCATCGCGTTCGGCGCGAAGCTCGCGCTGTCCCGTCGCTAAAAAGAAGAGCCGCCTGGGGCATGTGCCTCCAGGCGGCTCAACCAACGGCGCTGCTTCAGCCCTCGCCTACGTGGCGGCGTCGGGCGCCTGCTGGAGCTCCGGTGCTTCGCTGGCGGCCACGGTGCGCGTCTTGGCGATGAGCAGGTAGATGGCCGGCACGAAGTAGAGGGTGAAGAGCGTGCCCAGCGCCATGCCCGTCACCAGCACGAGCCCGATGCTGTTGCGCGCCGCCGCGCCCGGTCCCGACACCAGGACGAGCGGGAAGTGGCCCGCGACCGTGGCCACCGTCGTCATCAGGATGGGACGGAGCCGTTCGGAGGCCGCTTCCTTCACCGCCTCGAGCTTCGACTTGCCCTCCTCCTGGAGGCGGTTGGCGAAGTCCACGATGAGGATGCCGTTCTTCGCGATGAGTCCCACCAGCGTCACCAACCCCACCTGCGAGTAGATGTTGAGCGTGGTGGTGAAGCTGTCCGTGAAGTACGGCATCATCGGGTTCGGCATCCGAAGGAACGTGGTTATCAGCGCGCCGAAGAGCGCCAGCGGCACCGACCCGGCGAGGATGATGAGCGGATCCCGGAAGCTGTTGAACTGGGCCGCGAGCACCAGGAAGATCAACACCACCGCCAGCCCGAACGCCGGAGCGAACGAGTCGCCTTCCGTGCGGAGCTGCCGGGACTCGCCCGTGTAGTCCATGCGGTAGCCCGCGGGCAGGATGCGCGAGGCCTCCGTCTCCAGGTAGGTGAGCGCCTCATCCAGCGGACGGATGGCCACGCCGCTGAGCTTCACCGCGTTGAGCTGCTGGAAGCGGTTGAGCGACCGGGGCGCCACCTTGTCCTGAATGGACGCGATGGCCGACAGGGCCACGAGCTTGCCGTCCGGACCGGTGACGTGGATGTCCTTGAGCTGCTCCGGGGTGAGGCGGGAGGAGCGAAGGACCTGCGGGATGACCTTGTAGCTGCGGCCGGCGATGTTGAACCGGTTGACGAAGTTGCCGCCCACGGCGGTCCCCAGGTCCTGGCCCACGGTCCCCAGGTTCAGGCCCAGCTGCGCCACCTTCTCACGGTCGACCTCGAGCTCCGACTGGGGCTGATCCAACTTCACGTCGATGATGGGCGGGAAGGCGAACATCCCGCTCTGCGTCGCCTTCTCCTGGAGTTGCTGCGCGAAGCCCAGCAGCTCCTCCGCCTCCGCCGTGGACGCGATGACGAACTCCACCGGGAAGTTGCCACCACCCGGCAGCGCGGGGGGCTGGAGGGTGAAGGTCTGGACCGCCGGGATGGTGTTCACCCGCTCCTGCGCCTCCGCCAGCACCTGCGCCGTGGTCCGCTGGCGCTCCTTGTACGGCTTCAGCACCAGGCCCCAGAAGCCGTTGCTCGGCTGGACAATCTGGAAGTTGAAGCTGGACTCCGGCATGTCCATCAGCAACTCGCTCGTCTTGGTCACGGACGGCTTGAGCTGATCCAGGGTGGAGTTGGACGGAGTGCTCATGATGCCGATGACGAAGTCCTGGTCCTCCACGGGCGCCAGCTCCCGGGCCGACTGGTTGAACATCACCAGGGCGAGCACGCTCAGGAAGATCCACGCCGCGTAGACGGGCCCGCGGACGAGCAGCGAGCTGTCCAGGGAGCGGGAGTACGCGGCCCGCAGACGCTCGAAGCCGCGGTTGATGACGCCCGCGAGCCCCTTGTCCTCGTGGCCCGCTTTCAGGAGCACGGAGGACATCATCGGGGAGAGCGTCAGCGCCACCACGCCCGACAGGGTCACGGCTCCGGCCAGCGTGAGCGCGAACTCGCGGAACAGCGAACCCGTGAGGCCACCCTGGAAGGCGATGGGTGCGTACACCGCGGCGAGCGTGAGCGTCATCGCGATGATGGGACCCACCAGCTCGCGCGCGCTCTTGATGGCGGCGTCCACCGGGCGCAGTCCGTCACGCAGATGGCGCTCCACGTTCTCCACCACGACGATGGCGTCGTCCACGACCAGGCCTACGGACAACACCACCGCGAGCAGGGTGAGCAGGTTCACCGTGAAGCCGAACACCTGCATCAGGAACACCGTGCCGATGAGCGACACCGGAATGGCCACCACCGGCACCAGGATGGAGCGCACGGAGCCCAGGAACAGGAAGATGACGATGACGACGATGATGAGCGTCTCGATGAGCGTGCTCACCACCTCGTCGATGGCGTTCTGGATGTAGTCCGTGCCGTCGAAGGCGACGCCGCCGTGGATCTGCTCGGGCAGGTCCTTCTTGAGCGAGTCCATCTCCAGGCGGATGCGCTGCATGACGTCCAGCGAGTTGGCGTTGGGCAGCGCCCAGATGCCGACGAACACGGCCGTCTTCCCGTTGAGCGTCACGTCGGTGTCGTAGTCCTCGGCGCCGAGCACCACGTCCGCGACGTCCGACAACCGGACCACCGCGCCCCCATCCTTGCGAACGATGAGCTGCTTGAACTCCTCCACGGAGCGCAGGCCCGTGTTCGCGGTGAGGTTCACCTGGACGAGCGAGCCCTTCGTCTGGCCCACGGCCGCGAGCGAGTTGTTCGTGGCGAGCGCCTGGCGGACCTGGATGGGGCTGACGTTGAGCGCGGCCATCTGGTCCGGCTTCATCCACACCCGCATGGCGAACGTGCGCGCCCCGAGGATGTCCGCGCGCTGCACGCCCTCCACCGAGGACAACCGGGGCTGCACCACGCGCACCAAGTAGTCGGACAGCTCGTTCTGCTCGAGGAAGTCAGAGGTGAAGTTGAGGTACGCGACGGCGAACTGGCTGTCCGCGGACTCGATGCCCATCACGGGGACCTGGGATTCGGGCGGAAGGTCGCCACGAACCTGGTCGACCTTGGCGCTGATTTCACTCAGGGCGCGGTTGGCGTCGTAGTTGAGCTTGAGCCGGGCGCGGATGATGGAGACGTTCTGCGAGCTCGTGGACTCGACGTAGTCGATGCCATCCGCCGCGGCGATGACGCGCTCCAGTGGCGTGGTGATGAAGCCACGGACGAGCTCCGCGTTGGCGCCGACGTAGACCGTGGTGACGGTGATGTCGGCGTTCTCGCTGCGCGGGTACTGCCGCACGTTGAGCGAGCGCAGGGCCTGCAGGCCGGCGATGATGATGATGAGGTTGACGACCAGCGCCACGACCGGACGCCGGATGAAGAGGTCGGTGAAGTTCATGGGTTCGCCTCTCGCGGCCCTACGGGTTCACCGGCAGGGGAGCGACCTCGACGGGCGGCGCCAGCGCGTTGTTCACGACGACGGCCATGCCGTTCTTCAGCTTGAAGACGCCGCTGCTGACCACCGTCTGCCCGGGCTTCAGGCCGGACGTCACCGCGACGTAGTCACCCCGGCGCTCTCCCAGCCGCACGAACTGCTGCCGCGCCAGCAGGGCCGCCTTGCCCGCGGCGTCCTTGCCCTCGGAGAGGGTGAACACCGAGTCACCGTAGGGGGCGAAGAGCACGGCGGTGGCGGGAATGGCCACCACCTGCTCGCTGGCGTCGGAGAGCACCTCCACGCTGGCGAACATGCCCGGAAGCAGCCGGCCGTCCGCGTTGGGCACGGTGGCGCGCATGCGCACGTTGCGGGAGGACAGCTCCACTTCGGGGTTGATGGTGGTGAGGTCCCCTTCCCAGGACTCGCCCGGGAAGACGTCGACGCGCAGGCGCACCTTCTGCCCCTGCTTCACCTGGGCCAGCGCCTGCTGGGGCAGCTGGAACTCCACGAGCGCGGGGGTGGAGGACTGCAGGGACGCGATGGGGTTGCCCGGGGAGACGAGCTGGCCCAACTCCACCTGGCGGATGCCGATGCGGCCATCGAAGGGGGCGCGGATGGTCTTCTTGGCGATGAGGGACTTCAGGTGGGCCACGGTGGCGGAGGACTGGAGCGACCGCGCGCGGACGGCATCCAGGTCCGACTGGGTATTGGCGCCCTGGGCGTTGAGCTTCTCGGCGCGCTCGCGGTTCAGCCGCGAGAGCTCCGCGTCGGCCTCGGCGCCGGCCAGCTGGGCCTGCTCGCTGGAGGTGTCGAGCTGAACGAGCACCTGGCCCTTCTTCACCGAAGCGCCGTTCTCGAAGCGGATGTCGTTGACGACGCCCGGCAGCTCCGCGCTCAGGGTCACGCCCCGAAGCGCCATCACGGTGCCCACGGCGCTCCGGGTCCCCTGCCAGCCGAAGGACTCCGCCTGGGTGGACGTGACGGACTCAGGCGGCAGCACGAAGGTCTCACCGGCGTTGATCATCGAGACGATCTGGCCCGCCTTCACGGCCACGAGCCCCGCGAAGACCGCGAGCAGGAGCACCACGCCGATGATCCACCGCTTGAGGCGGCTGGCGCGGGGCGGTGAGGAGAGAGGCACTTCAGGAGCGGAGGCATGCATCTGGGGCACCCACGGGCTGACGGGAGCAGCCGTGTCAGGGAATGCGCCGCCCTGTAGCCGAACCGCCGCGCGTTTGCGCCCTTGAAAATCTGTTCAGGTTGTGACCACTCCCTGGGTTGGTTTCGCGCGCTCTTTTTCGAGCGCACCCGTAACGTGGCCGTTACGGGCGCGTGCTGGAGAAGCCAAGCGGCGGACGACTCAGCCTTCCACGGGACGGGTGAGGCCCAGTGTGTCCGCGTAGCTGTGCAGCCCGCGAATGTGATTGCCACCGTCGACGGCGAGGGTGTCACCGGTGATCCATGACGCAAGGTCGCTGCAGAGGAACGACACCACCTTCGCCACGTCCTCCGGCTCGCCACACGGTTTTCCAAGCGGCGTATGGGCGAGGAACTCCCGCCCCATGGCGCCCTTCATGAGGCCGGCACCCTCGGCCAGGGGGGTGCGGATGGCGCCCGGGGCCACGACATTCACACGAATGCCGTACCGCCCCAGTTCCGAAGCCGCGACCTTCGAGAAGTTCGCGAGCCCCGCCTTGGAGGCGCAGTAGTGGGCGAGCCCATCCGTCACCGCCGTCTGATTCAACGAGGAGATGTTGACGATGGAGCCCGGCTGCTTCGCGGCGACGAGCGCCCTCGCGAGCGCCTGGGTGAACAGGAAGGGCCCCTTGAGGTTGATGGCCAGGATCTGGTCGAACTCCTCCGCCGGCAACTCAAGGAGCGGGCGGAGGGTGGCCGACCCTGCGTTGTTCACCAGGATCCCCGGGAGGCCGAACTCACGCGTGGCAACCTCAATGGCCTGCGCCACGTCCTCCGCGCGAACCACGTCGCCCGCGAAGGGCACGGCCCGCGCGCGCCCCTCCATCATCCGGTTGAGCTCGCCGGCGGTCGCCTCCACCTTCTCCCGGGTCCGCCCGAAGAGAAGGACGTTGGCTCCGTCCCGCATGAGGCGCGCGGCGATTCCCAGTCCGATGCCCTGGCCCGACCCCGTCACGATGGCACTGCTCGATATCAGCTTCATGGTGGCTCCTGTGTGCTTCGCGGAAGGGTGTGAATCTACTTCACCGCGAGTGCGAATCGAACGGCGCGGTCATGGGCGTCGGCCGCGGCTCACCCTTGCCTCGCCGATGCCCAGCAGGTGGGCCCCGCGCGCGCATGAGAGGAAACCAGCCTCAAAGCCAGAGGACGGTGTTTCGAGTGTTGCGACGACCGCTTGAATCCGCCCTTCACCCCGCGCCCGTGTGCATTGCAGGGACAATCCAGGGATGCTCCAGCACGTCCCGCCCCGGCCTGGGTCGGACGCATGGGATGGGTGCCGCGTTGAGTGAAGAGATCGTCTACCGCCATGCCATCGAGGGGCTCTTCCTGCGCTCCGTGGGCACGCGCCTCACGCCGGAGCTCAAGGACCGGCTGCGGGCCATCGGCCTGAACCTGGACGAGAAGATCCCGCACCACACGCCTCGTCACGTCTTCGCGGAGGCCCTGGGCATCACCGCGCGCTACCTCTACCCGGACGTGGACGCGAAGGAAGGCTACCGGCGGCTCGGCATGGGCGTCATCAAAGGCCTGGAGCACACGCTGCTGGGCAAGGCGCTCGTGTCCCTGTGGCCCATCTTCGGGCCCGACCGCGTGCTCTCCCGCATGCAGGAGAGCTTCGCCACGGTGAACAACTACCTGAAGACCGAGCTCATCACCCACGGCCGCGCGGACCACACCATCAAGGTGAGCGAGTGCAACGGCAACCCGGGTTACCACATGGGCATCATCGAAGCGGGGCTGACCCGGGCCGGCGCGAAGAACATCCGCGTGGAGCCCTTCGACTTCAACGGCCACGCCTGTTCGTACCGCGTGCGCTGGGATCAGTGAGCCTTCAGCGCGGGCTCCCACCGGACAGGACCGGATTGGGCCGACGCGCCCGGTTCCTTCACCGCGGTGGGACTCGGGCGCAGAACCCGACCTCGAATATCGAGCGCTAGAGCCCCGCCCGAGGCATCCCCCAGCACCTTGCCCGTTCGCAAGTCGATCCGCTTCCCCATGACGAGCACCGTGTCGCCCGCCCAGAGCAGCCCGGAGTCCGTCGATTCGCTCAAGACGTTCGGTGGAAACCCTGTCCCCACGTTCCAGAGCCACAGCCGATCTCCCCACTGGCCGCCGGGCTCAGCAGGTCTGATGCTCTCCTCCAGGAGGGCATGCGCCCCCAGGGAAGCCACCACCTGCCCCAAGGGCACCACTCGGACGGTGCGCCGCTCCAGATCGATGACGGCGTGCACCGCATTGGAAGGCTCGAGCTCGGAAGCAACAAACAACGACAGCAGCCTTCCGTCGCTTCCGGACACGTGGATGTACCGGTCCGAAAATGGGGGAGACATCTGCCAACCCAGGGGTTGATGAACCCTGGCGCCGTGCAATTCCAGGGGGCCGAGGTCCGGCTGTGTCTCGCAGACCACCAGGACCTGCTCGTGCGCCGCGTCCGCGAACAACAGGGTTCCATTGCAGCCCGAGGGGACCCAGGTCTCCCGCCGTCCATCCGCATGCTCGAGAGCGATGGAGCGGTCCAGAGCGCGACGCAGCATTCCTTTACCCATGGGTTGCAGGACGTCGTCGCCCTGGAGGAGGGGGCCTCCCTCCAGCCGGCGGTAGCGGCGCACGGGGGTGTCGCCCTCCCAGCCGAAGTGCGAACTGGACATGACCGGCCCCCGGCATGTGGCGGGTGCGAGAGTGGTGTCCTCTTTGGGCCAGCTCTCCTTTCCATCCGAGTTCGTGTCCTCCACCACGTCGAACGCCGCCCACTGACCGGAGGGATCCAGCAGGGCCTGTCCGAGCAGGCCACGACCCGCATCGAGCACACGCTCGGTCCCCTGGAGCAGGTCTCGCACGACGGCGACGGGGCGCCCGCCCTCGGGACGCAGGTAGAGAAGCCGCAGGCCATCCCGGGAGAAGCTGGCGCGGATGGGTGGATGGGGGCTCGTCGTGTCGGGCGTGACATCCGAGACCAGCACCTTCTCCTCGCGGGTCTCCACGTCGAGGAGCCAGAGCGTGGTGTCACGCACCAGGACGAGAAAGCGTCCCGTGGGAGCCACGGCGAGCACCTCGTCGATGCGGATGCCCGCTCCGGGCTCCAGGAAGAGGTACGGGCGAAGCGCGTCACCCACGATGTTTCCGTGGAAGCCCAAGACGGTCTCGATGCGCCCATCGCCGTTGGTGTCCTCTCGTGCCTGGCAGGCGAGGAGCCACCGCCCGTCTGGTGCGGAGTCCACGAGCACGAACGGATGCGCGGTGCCGTAGTCCTCGGCAGGGATGGCGGGAGCCACCGCGGCTGCCTGGGGCATGAAGAAGACCGGATGTGACGCGGGCCCCTGGGAGGCGCACGCGGCCAGCAACACGGTGAACAGCAAGGGATGAATACGCATATGCCCTCAGTCGCATGCTCCGTCAGAGTCTAGCTCCACGTCGCTCGGCATGGCAGCGATATCCCACATTCCCTACCTATTGCTCCCATGCACTTCGACACCGGACGCCTTCGCCAGGTTCTGCGGGATTCTATGTCCGTCAGAAGGAAGCGCTGGCATGTATGGATTTCAGCAACGTCTGGAGCGTGGTCCAGTTCGACTGACTCCCCGTGCGCTGGGACTCGCAAGTGAGCTCCTTCCATCACCGTCCCTCATGGCAGACTGCGGCCATGACCCGCTCTTCTTCTTTCGCAGTCGTCGCGGCGCTGAGTCTGGTGTTGGTGTCCACGGCGTGCACGGCCCCTGACCACGCCCGGGACGAGCAGGACCTCCGCCAGTGGGTGAAGGCGCAGACCGAGGCCTGGAATGCCCACGACGCGGCGGCATGGACGCGGGACTTCACGGACGACGCTGACTTCATCAACATCGTCGGCACGGTGTTCCAGGGCCGCGCGGAAATCGAGACGCGCCACGCCGCCATCTTCGCGAGCATCTTCAAGACCAGCCACGCAGAGGTCACCGTGCGCAAGATCCGCTTCCCCAGCGAGGACATCGCCGTGGTGGACACGCTGCACGAGGTCACCGGCCACACGGGCCTCCCTCCCGGCGTGCAGAACACCGAGGAGGGGCTGCTGCGCACGCAGATGCGGTACGTGCTGAAGCGCACCCAGAAGCAGTGGCGCATCGTCTCGGGCCAGAACACCGACGTGAAGCCGGTTCCCAAGCCTGTGCCGTAGACGGACGAAGAACCAGCCGTTCTTCGTGACGAAGAAGTCGAAGTGATCCGTGACCGCTCCGACGTACTGAAGGCCGGAGAGTAGGCGCAGCCCGGTGCGGTCATGGATCCCGAGCGCCCCAGGCAGCGGCCGTCCCTCCGGAGCCAGTGCCTGTCAGGGCGTCCGCGCGTGTCCAACGTTCCTGCAAGGCAATGACACACAGGAATGCCTGACCGGCCCCATTGGCGAGGGTCCGCGAGGAGGAACCATGACGGCGACGATGGAACTGGCTCCACGAGAGCGAAGGGAGGGCGCGGCGCTCCTCCAACGCTCCGTGCAGTTGGCAGGGGCGCTGACGCACGAGCTCTCCCCCAAGGACCTGCGCACGGGGCGCTGGTTCACCAAGCTGCTGTCCATCTACCTGCGGCACTACGACGCGCACGTGCTGCAAAGGACCCCCGCCGCGAAGGGGACGGGCGCGGCCGTCACCGAAGCCATCATCCGGCGGGCCTGCGGGGCCGCATTCCTCTCCGGCGCGGGGAGCGGCTCGCTGACCTCCGGCATCACCGCGGTCTCGGCGGACGCGGGCGCCCCCGGACTGATGTTGGCCATCCCCGCCTCGGGCCTGGTCATCACGACGGAGATGCTCGTGAACGCCCTCATCAACCTGGGGATGGCGTGCGACCTGGCCAGCGCCTTCCGCGTGCGCTTCAACCCGGAGGACCCCTCCGACTTCTCGCGCCTCTACGCCATCACCCGCGGCCAGGGGGAACATGAGGAGGACAAGGACGAGGACTCGCTCGGACTGGGGCGCGTGGAGCACCTGGCGCAGGCGAGGGCGACCGACCTGGGCGAGGACCTGGGGGCGAAGCTGCTGGGCGAGAGCGTGTCGCGCAACCTCGTGCCGTTCCTGAACGTGGTGACGTCCTCCGTGGCCAACTGGCGGCGCACCCGGCACCTGGGCAACTCGGTGCTGAGCTACGTGCGACTGCGCCGCGCGCTGGAGGACTCCGAAGCGGCCATCCGCCGCGTGGCCCCGGAGGGGGTGAGCCTGCTGCTGGAGAGCGCGTGGTTCCTCTTCGTCTCCGACGGCCGTCTCCGGCAGGAGGAGTCCGCCGTGCTCACCCACCAGCTCTCCCGGCTCTCTCCGGCACGGCGCCAGGAGACCGTGGGCCACTTCGTGGAGGATGTCACCGCGTGGCTCAAGCGCCTGCGCTCGGCGCCGGCCAGGGCGCGCGAGGTCCTCATGTGGTCCCTCCACCAGCTCTCCGCCGCGGACCTCACCGTGTCCGCGGCCGAGCGCGACCTGCTGCACAGGGCCGCGGAGGCCCTGCACACCTCCATGGACGGCGGGCACCTGGACACGCTGGTGCACCGCTACCGCGAGGAGGGCGTGGCACACGCGTTCGCCGCCCCGGCGCGAGCCGCGCGACCGGCACGCCAGCCGGCCGGCCGGAAGGGGGCGCCGGCCCCGCGGGCGGCAGGAGCGCGGGAGGAGCCGACGCGCATCCACTGAGGCCCCCCCTTTCAGGCCCTGGAGGAGGAGCGGGGTGTTGACGGGTGGAACAGCCGGCGCGCGGATGTCACACCTTCATCTTCCGACAGCGCGCCGAGCCTCCTTGTCCGGACGCACCACCCTCCCCATTTCTTGATGCCAGTCGGGGGGGGGGTGGGCGAATGGTGGTGTTCCTGATGGATGGACAGTCGGCACCCGCGAGGGTGGTCCGCCACGCGACCGCGGCGCGGCGGTTGCGCCTGGAGGTCCCCGGCCTGCGGTGGAACCACTCCCTCGGGAAGCGGCTGGAGCGCACCTTCGCCACCTGGCCCGGCATCGAGGAGGCAAGCGCGGAGCCCCGCACCGGCCGCCTGCTGGTGCGCTACGCGCCGGGGGCCCCGCTGCTGGCCCAGCTGCGCCAGCAACCCGACGAGCCGGTCCCCTGGCCCGTCCCGCATCAGGCCCGCCCGGTGCAAGGCACGCGGAGCGCTCCCCGGGAGTCGTGGCACGCGATGACGGTGGAGGCGGTGCTGGTCCGGCTGGACGCCACGGACCAGGGGCTCACGTCGGAGGAAGCGGCGCGGCGGCTCAAGCACTACGGCCCCAACCTGGCGGTGGTGGAGAAGCCGCGCTCGCGCCTGGCCATGCTGGGCTCGCAGCTGGCCTCCGTGCCCACGCTGCTGCTGATGGGCTCGGCGGGGGCCTCGGCGCTGGCCGGTGACGCGGTGGAGGCGACCGCCATCCTCACGGTGGTGGGGCTCAACGCGGGCATCGGCTACCGCATCGAGCGCCGAAACCAGGAGATGCTCGCCTCGTGGCAGAAGCTGGAGGCGGGCGCGGCCCAGGTGCTGCGCGGCGGCGTGCTCCTCACGGTGCCGGTGGCGGAGCTCGTGCCCGGGGACGTGGTGCTGCTGCGCGCGGGGGACGTGCTGCCCGCGGACGCGCGCGTGCTGGACGCGCACCGGCTCTCCGCGGACGAGGCGCCCCTCACCGGAGAAAGCGAGCCGCAGACCAAGCAGGCCGCGCCCGTGGATGCGCGGGCGCCGCTGGCGGAGCGGACGTCCCTGTTGTTCGCGGGCACGACGGTGGCGTCGGGACATGGGCGCGCCCTGGTGGTCGCCACCGGCGCGGACACGGAGCAGGCGCGCGTGCGGGAGCTGGTGGCCCAGGAGTCCGCGCCGCCCACGCCGCTGACGCGCAAGCTGGGCCAGCTGGACCGGCGCGTGGCGGTGGCCTCCGTGGGCGCGGCGGGGCTGTCCGCCCTGGTGGGGCTGGCGCATGGCCGCTCCGGGCCCCACGTGCTGCGCGGCGCGGTGGCGCTGGGCGTGGCGGCGCTGCCGGAGGGCCTGCCCCTGGTGGCGACCGCGGCGCTGGTGCGCGCCATGCAGCGGCTTCACGCGCGCGGCCTGGTGGTGCGGCGCGTCTCCTCCGCCGAAGCGCTCGGAGGCGTCACCGTCATCTGCACGGACAAGACGGGCACCCTCACCCGCAACGAGATGCGGCTGGACGTGCTGGACGTCGGGGACGGCCCCCTGGACTTGTCCTCGCTGCGCCTGAGGCCCGACGCCGTGCTGGAGGACCCACCCACGCTGGCGCTGGCGCTGGCGCTGCTCAACAGCGACGTGGACGTCCACCGCAACGGCAAGGAGATGGCGGTGTCCGGCAGCTCCACGGAGAAGGCGCTGGTGGCCGCCGCGCACGCCGCGGGGCTGGACGGGGCCACGCTGCGCCGCGACTTCCCTCGCTGCCACCTCCTCGAGCGCTCCGAGGGCATCCACTACGTGGTGAGCGTCCACCGTGTGCCCGGCGGCGGCATGGTGGCCTTCGTCAAGGGGGCCCCCGAGCAGGTGCTGACCCTGTGCGAGCGGGACCTGAAGGGGCCGCTGGACGCGCGCACGCGGGAGCGGCTGGCGCGGCGCAACGACGCGCTGGCGGAGGACGGGCTGCGGGTGCTGGGGCTGGCATGGCGGAGGCTCCCCGGAGACGGGGAACACGCGCCCACGGACGGCTACACCTTCATCGGCTTCGTGGGCTTGAGGGACCCGCTTCGCGACGGCGCGGCGGAGTCGGTGCGGCAGGCGCGCCGCGCGGGCATCCGCACGGTGATTCTGACGGGAGACCAGCCCCGCACGGCCGATGCCATCGCCCGGCAGGTGGGGCTGGAGGGCGACACGCTCACCCCGGTAGCGCTGGCGGAGATGCTCGAGCTGACGGGTGACGAGCTTCGCCGGAGGCTCGACCGCACGGCGGTGCTGGCGCGCGTGACGCCGGAGAACAAACGGGAGCTGGTGAAGGCGCTGCGCGCGCACGGAGAAATCGTCGCCATGGCGGGTGACGGCATCAACGACGCCCCGGCGCTCCAGTCGGCGGACGTGGGCGTGGCGGTGGGCGTGCGCTCCAGCGACATGGCGCGCGCGGTGGCCGACGTGGTGATGTCCAGCGAGGACCTGCGCAGCATCATGTCCGCGGTGGGCGAGGGCCGCATCGTCCAGGACAACCTGCGCCGCGCGCTGCGCTTCCTCTTCGCCACCAACCTCTCGGAGATGGCGCTGGTGCTGGGCGCGGGCCTGCTCGGCCTTGCGGATCCGCTCACGCCGCTGCAGCTGCTGTGGATCAACCTCCTCACGGACACGCTGCCGGGAATCGCCCTGGCGATGGAGCCCGGAGACCCGGCCATCCTCGACCGGCCGCCCGCGCCGCCAGGCATGCCGCTGCTGACGCGCCCGGCGGTGCGGCGCGTGGTGCGGGACGGAGCGCTGATGGCGGGCGTGGGAGGGCTGGGGCTGGCGCTGGGCGGGCCGCCGCTGGCTTTCGGGACGCTCACCGCGGTGCAGCTGGGCTACTCGGCCGTGTGCCGGGCGCCGAGGGAGACGCGGCGCCACCTCCCCGCGGACGGCGAGTGGCGCCTCCCCGTCTTCATCGGGGGGGCCACGGCCGTGCACATCGCGGCGCTCACCCTCCCCCCGCTACGGCGGGTGCTGGGCCTTCCCGCACCCACGGCGCTGACGTTCGGCGGGCTGGCCGTGGGCCTCGTCCTGCCGGCCCTGATGGGCGCGATGCCCACGTGGAGCGGCCGGTGATTGACTCCACCTTCCCTGTCCTCTCGGGAAGTCGGAACCGAGACATCCATGCCGTCCAGCCGCACCGCCCTCGCCTCCAACTCCGGGCACCTGACAGGCAGGCACCCGGGGACCCCAAGCGGCGGGCGGCTCAGCCTTCCACGGGACGGGTGAGGCCCAGGGTGTCCGCGTAGCTGTGCAGCCCGCGGATGTGATTGCCACCATCGACGGCCAGCGTGTCGCCGGTCATCCATGACGCAAGGTCGCTGCAGAGGAACGACACCACCTTCGCCACGTCCTCCGGCTCGCCACACGGCTTTCCGAGCGGCGTGTGGGAGAGGAACTCCCGCCCCATGGCTCCCTTCATGAGGCCGGCACCCTCGGCCAGGGGGGTGCGGATGGCACCCGGGGCCACGACATTCACACGAATGCCGTAGCGCCCCAGTTCCGAAGCCGCGACCTTCGAGAAGTTCGCGAGCCCCGCCTTGGAGGCGCAGTAGTGGGCGAGCCCATCCGTCACGGCCGTCTGGTTCAACGAGGAGATGTTGACGATGGAGCCTGGCTGCTTCGCGGCGACGAGCGACTTCGCGAGTGCCTGGGTGAACAGGAAGGGCCCCTTGAGGTTGATGGCCAGGATCTGGTCGAACTCCTCCGCCGGCAATTCGAGGAGCGGGCGGAGGGTGGCCGACCCCGCGTTGTTCACCAGAATCCCCGGGAGGCCGAACTCACGCGTGGCCACCTCGATGGCCCGCGCCACATCCTCCGCGCGAACCACGTCGCCCGCGAAGGGCACGGCCCGAGCGTGCCCCTCCATCACCCGGTTGAGCTCGCTGGCGGCCGCCTCCACCTTCTCCGGGGTCCGCCCGAAGAGCAGGACGTTGGCTCCGTCCCGCATGAGGCGCGCGGCGATTCCCAGTCCGATGCCCTGGCCCGCTCCCGTCACGATGGCACTGCTCGATATCAGCTTCATGGTGGCCCCTGTCTTTTTCACGGACAGTGCGAGCCTACTCCAGTGAACCGCGGGCCCACCTGACAATCATTGCCCCAGGATGCGGAAGAGGATGGCGGACAGCGCGAACTTCAAGACCAGCCACGCCGAGGCCACCGTTCGAAAGTCCGATTCCCCGGCACGCCCCCGCCTTCCACCTGCCTCGAACCCGCTGACGCTAGACGTCGTTCCAGACCTGGGTCGGCCCACCGATACACTGCTCTTGCTCCAGCTGGACATCGTGCGCCAGAGGATCGGCAGTGGCACAGAGCCCGCTCTTCTGGTTCACCAGGCACTGGCCGCTCCCGTCAGGGCACCTCTCGAACTTCCAGTTCTGATTTTCCTTGTGGTCACACTCGAACTGCTTGAGGTCCGCGCCGGGCTTCTTGCTCGCGTGATTCACTCCCATACACAGACGGCTCTTGTCATTCTGCAAGGCAAAATATCCGCCCCCTTCGTCCCGTTGGGCCCACCCTTGATTCTCTCCGCCATCACACCTGAACTGCTTGACATTCGCACCAGCGACCTCGCTCGCGTGATTGACACCGACGCAGTAATTGGCGTTGGAAGTCTGGAGTGAACGCGCCTCCGCGAATGACGCAGGGAAGCACAAGGGAACGGCCCAGAGCAGGGTCAGAATCGAGCGTTTCATGACGACCTCCTTGAATGTCCTCGGCGCGCCTTGTCCCCTGGCAGAGGCTCTCAACGGCGGGAGATTTTAAAGGTTCCACCGATGTTGAGGACGGCGGTCCCCTCCCGGCCCCCCGCATTGACGCGGAAGGTGATCCTGTCGGACCAATGCAAGACGTCACCATCCTTGACTCCTTTGATGGTGCCGTGGAGCTGGTAGTAGACGGGCACGGTGTGGTGCCCGTTATGACCCAGCTTCTTCGTGGCTGTATGCCAGACCATCCCAGATTCCTTCATGTCTCCGACAGCGATGGCCACGAGCTTCTGCGAAACCTTGAACCCCCAGTTGACGTTATCGAAGCGGCAGTTGTAGCGGGCGCTGAAGATGCCGTTCCGGTCCGTGAAGATGTGGTTCGCCTCGTCGCATTTGACAACGTCATACTGCGGCCCATGACCGTTGGGCTTGGGCATGAAGGTTTGAACGTCTTCTTCCTCTCCGTCGCCCTGCAGGCTCTTCGTCAACGCCTCCGCCTCGGCGGCCGGCATCGGCTGGTCCCAGGCGATCTCAAGCGTGGCACCGGAGGTGCGGACCTCCGCACGAGTCTGCGCGCCGGAACCCGGCTGCTCGGCTGCGGTGATCGGCGTGCTGGAGATCAGCAGCGTGCCAACCAGTGCAGCCAGAACCCTGGCGATCCGCATGGGGCAGCTCCTCTGCTCGCTGGGTGAACGGAAACTTGAAGCGTCTCTCGTCTGGGAAACCCACACACAATCATGGGGGATTCCGGCCCTGCCAGTTCCCTGGAAGCACTTCAGCGAGGAGTTCCGGTACGCCGCGACCAAGGGCGGCAGGACGCTCGGAGCACGAATGCTCGGGTGGTTTGACCGGGGTGGAGCTCTCCCAGACGCTGGGGGCCACACGCGTTGCGTCGGCGGGGCTTACGGCCCGGAGCGCTTCACGAGGGTCCTCCAGGCGATGAAGGGGGCGGAGTGAACCAGCGTGCGCGCGAAGGGCAGGCCGTGCGCATGCAGCCACTGGCGTGTCGCTTCACGCAGTCCGGCCTGTTCGAGCAACTCTCCCACGGTGTGCCGTGACAGGTCCTCCAGGACGGCGTGGAGCTCGGCCTTCAGCCCCTCGCGCACTTCGGGGCGCGCGAGGTTGTGCGCAAGCACCTGAGGCCCCAGGGAGTCGAGGTGCTCGTGGGGCACCCGGCCCAGCGCCTGCGCGGCCTCAGCCTCCGTCTTCTCCAGGGTGGACAGGAAGACCTTCTGGCGCCGTGCTCCCAGGGCGCGGGCGGTCTCCTCGCTGGCGAGCCGCTCGGCGATCCGCCGCTGTACCAGGGCCATGGAGCCGTCGATGACCTCGCGCACGCGGTCCTGCAAGCTGCCGCCCAGGCCCCCCAGGATTCCCTTGCCCGCCGAGGCCGCCGCTCTCGCGCCCCAGCTCAGCGCATCCCTCAGCCCGGAGACGCCAGCCCCGGGAGCTCCCGCAATGACCTTGCTCACCAGGGACGACAGGGTCTCCTGGAGCGTGGTGCGCACAGTCTCCCGTACCTGCTCGGACGCCACCATTTCATCGATGGCCTTGCGAGGCAGGTGCACCGGCTGGCCCAGGAGCGCCGTCAGGGACGCGGTGGCCTCAGCGGGGAGCCACGCGCCCATCTTGATGCGGCTCTTCGCCGCGCGCGCGAGCAGGCGCGTGCGCATGGGGACACCCAACCGGGCGTGCCAGCCCGTCACCCGTTCGGGCGTCAGGGAGAGGTCGACCGCGGCGAGAACCCGGTCGGGGTCCACCCAATCCGAGACGCGGGACGCACAGAGCGCGTCGAAGGTCAGGTCCAGCAGTTCCAGGAGCGCGGCGTCGTCGAGTTCGGACATCGGGGCGGTCCTACTACGAGCCGGAGCCGGAAGGACGGGGACGACGCCTCCCATGTAGCCCCGTGTCCAGAAGGAGTCCTCGTGTCACTTCGCCCCTCAGCATGGCATCGGGGAATGGATCACCGCCCTCCAGAATGAGGGCGCCGTGATGGGTTGCGTCCGCGTCATCTTCGACGCGACGTGCTGACGCTGGATGTCAGACCGCATCTGTAGAAGGTCATCCCGACGATGACCGACAAAATCACTTTTCCTGAAGAAACAGCATTTCAGGATCCAATCAAAACACCTGGGCGTCTTCGTCAGTCCATGGGGTCCGCGCACGGAACCGCCCTGCTCTCCGCGGAGCGGCTTTCCTTCGCATTCCCCCAGGGGACGCCCGTGCTTCGCGATGTCTCCCTTTGCTTGAAGGGGGGAACATCCGTGGGACTGCTCGGCGCCAATGGCGCGGGCAAGACGACGCTGCTCGGAGCGCTCACCGGCACCGTGCGGGGAACAACTGGCGGCTCGGTGCGGCTCGACGTGGGTGGGCTGCACGCCCGCCGCGCCATCGGGTTCGCGACGCAGGCCATCGCGCTCTATCCCGTGCTCACCGTGGAGGAGAACGTCGGGCACCTGGCCCTGCTGTTGTTGGGACGCGGGGAGGCGAAGGCCGCCGTCGAGCGGACCCTGGAGGAGTTCGCGCTGGGTCCCATTGCCCGCACGCGCGTGCATCACCTGTCGGGTGGTCAGCGGCGCCTCGTGCACCTGGCGGCGAGCTTCGTCCATGCGCCGCCCATCCGGTTGCTGGATGAGCCCACCGTCGCGCTCGACTTCGAGGCCCGCCAGTTGGTGGTGCGCCGCGTGCGCGCGTGGCGTGAGGAAGGCGCCGCGGTGCTCGTCACGGCGCACTACCCCGAGGACATCGAGGAGCTGTCCACGGAGCTGGTGCTGCTGCGGGA
The DNA here is from genome assembly GCF_003986945.1 of Corallococcus sp. AB018. Classification (NCBI taxonomy): domain Bacteria; kingdom Pseudomonadati; phylum Myxococcota; class Myxococcia; order Myxococcales; family Myxococcaceae; genus Corallococcus; species Corallococcus sp. AB018. Next base: position 40,912 of record NZ_RAWR01000013.1, read on the forward strand.
CGGGAAGACTCGCGACCTGGGTGAACTGGGAACCGTGCTGTCGAACCAGGCTCGCACGCTGTCGCTGCGTGGCGCGCGTCCCGATGCTTCGTGGGAGCTCACGCTCGCCACCGGCACCATGGAGGAGGTCCGCTCGAAGCTGGGCGAGGTCCCCTCCGATGTCCACCTGTCCGAGCTGCGCCTGTCCGGCAACCGGCTCCGCGACATCCTGCTGAGGGACCCGTCCCTGAGCGCCTTCGCCCGGGAGGCGGAAGGGCCATGAATCACCACATCGCTTCCAGTACCCCATCCGCGCCCAGCGGCGTGGCTGGCTTTGTCAACGTGGTGCGTTGCTACGCGCTGACGGAGTGGCGGGTGCTCGCGCGAGAGCGCACGGCCATGGTGTTCATCTTCATCCTGCCCGCGGTGCTCTCCGCCATCCTGGGCCCGGGTGTGTCGGGGCTCGACGCGGCTCCGGGCGCCATGGGCCGGGCCACCATCGGCTTCGCGGTGATGTTCAGCTACATGGTGGTGACCTACTCAGGTCACGCGTTCTACCGGGACTTCTGGTACCACACCGACGGCAGGCAGGCGCTGGTCCGCCCCTCCCGGCTCGCGTTCGCCATGGGCAAGGTGCTGCCCGCTTGCGCGATGTCTTTCGTGCAGCTGCTGCTCTTCACCGGCTTCGCGGCGGTGTTCCTGGGCCTGCCGCTCAACGGCAACGTCCTCCAGGTCGCCCTCACCGGCGCGGCGCTGGTGACCAGCGGTTCGGCCCTGGGCTTCCTCCTCTTCGCCATCACGCGCAGCACCGCCACGCTCTCCAACCTCTCCTACCTGGTGCTGGTGACGTTCAGCGCGGTGGGTGGCGCCATCGTCGCCACCGAAGCGCTGCCGGGTTGGTCTCGCACGCTCGGCTACGCCACGCCTCACTACTGGGCCCTGCGTGCTCTCAACGAAGCCACCTTCGGCGCGGGCCGCTGGAGCGTCGTGCTCCAGAGCACCGCCGTCATCCTCACCTTCACCGCTGTCTGCGCGACCGCCGCGAGCCTGGCGTTCGACTTCCGGGACCAAAAACATGACACGACCTGAACAAGACACCGCGGGCCGCCCTCGGGCTCCCGTCATCCAGCGGCTGCTCGGGGACCCACGCGTGGCGCAGGCCCGTCTGGGCAAGCGCATTGGCCGCCTCCCCTACTTCACGCGCGTGGAGTCGGCCACCGGCCCCATCACCCGCATGGAGGGCCGGGACATCCTCAACTTCGGCTCCAACAACTACCTGGGGCTCGCGAACGACCCTCGTGTCATCGCCGCCGCGCAGGAGGCTTCCGCCCGCTGGGGCGCGGGTGTGACGGGCTCACGTCTGCTCAACGGCAACCTGACGCTCCACGAGGAGTTGGAGGAAGCCCTGCGGCGCTTCTATGGCCGCACCGGCGCCATGGTGTTCTCCACCGGCTACGGCGCCAACCTGGGCCTGATGAGCTCGCTGCTGGGCCGCAATGACCGCGCCTGGGTGGACGAGGAGATGCACGCCTCCGTCCTGGACGGCGTGTGGCTGGCTCGCGCGAACATGAAGCGCTTCGGCCACAACGACCCGGAGCACCTGCTGGCCCAGGCGAAGGACGACACCGCCTCCGGCCTGTGTGTTGTAGAGGGCGTCTACTCCATGCGCGGAGACCGGGCTCCGCTGCGCCGATTCCTGGAGGTGTGCCGCGAGACGCAGCTGGCGCTCGTCGTGGACGAGGCGCACGGCCTGGGCACGGTGGGCGCTCGGGGACTGGGCACCGTGGAAGAGGACGGCGTCGTCCAGGACGCGGACTTCATCACCATCACCTTCTCCAAGAGCCTGGGCTCTTGCGGCGGCGCCATCATCGGGGACAAGGCCCAGATTGAGGCGCTGCGCGTCCTCACGCGGCCCTTCCTCTTCACCGCCGCCAACACGCCGGCCTCCGTGGCCGCGGCCCTGTCCGCCCTGCGCATCCTCCGTGAGGACCCGGGGCTGGTGGCCCAATTGAAGGAACGGGTGCGCTCGCTGCGTGAGGCGCTGGTGGAGCGCGGGCTGCGGCCCATTCCGTCCGACGGTCCCATCGTCAGCGTGGAGGTGGGCGCGGACTTCGACACGCTCCAGGCGTGGAGGCTGCTGTGGAACCGGGGCATCTACGCCAACCCGGTCATCCATCCAGCGGTCCCGGCGGGCCACGGCCTGCTGCGCCTGAGCGTGATGCGAACCCATGAGGAGCAGATGGTGCGCACCGTCGCGGACGCGTGCGCGGACGTTTTCTCGGACTTGCAGCTGTCCCATCAGGGACGGGGGAAGGTGGCATCATGAAGCGCACGCATCAGCTTTCCAGTGGTCAACCGCTCACCATGCAGACGCTTCGCGCGCACGGCGTGGACGTCGAACGCATCCTGTCGGAGCTGGTCAGCGACCCCGCCTCGTGCGGCGTGCTGCTGACGGGTTCACTCGCGGCTGGCAATGGCACGCCGAGCTCGGACGTGGACCTGATGGTGCTGGTGCCGCACCGCACGTCGCTCATCTCCACGAAGGAGGGCGTGCGCTTCAAGAACAGCCGCTTCAGTGAAGCGCTCCAGTACTGCGACGGCATCGAGGTCAACATCGAGCTGGCGGAGCGCAGCCGCGTCGCGGAGATCATGACGTGGATGACGGCCATCGCGCCGGCGCTCTACAAGCCGTCCGAGCTGAAGTTCATCCCCATCATCGACGGCCCGGAGCTGCGCTTCCTGCACCGGCTGCGCGTGGGACTGCCGCTGATGAACCCGAGCCTGGTGGCGAGCTGGCGGGATGAGTTCCTGGTGGAGCTGCTGCCCACCTACCTCACCGTGCGGCACTTCATGGAGGTCCACGAGTACCTGGAGGACGCCATCAGCCACCGCGCCATCAGCGAGGAGTCCAGCCGGCACGTGGCGCGCATCGCGGTGGAGGAGGCGCTGGTCTCCATCCTCGCGGCCCTCGGGATAACAAGCGCGGCGCGCAAGTGGCTGCTCATCGAGTCGCGCAAGGCGATGGCCACCGCGGGCGAGGTGGACCGGGGCCTGCTCGAGGAAGGGCTCTTGCTGCACGCGGACTGCGCGACGGGCCCGCTGGGCGGATGCCTCACGCGCATCGAAGCGCTCCACCAGCGCATGGCCCAACGCATGTCGGCGGAGCCGGAGCTGGCGCGCGCGGTGGAGTTCCTCCAGGGCAGCATCGACTACGTCCTCGAGCACCAGGGATGAGCGCCTCCGGATACACGGCCCACCCGGTCCTCGCCCCCGCGAGGGCGCGGCTGGGGGACGCACTGGGACAGCTCTACGGGGCGGAGCGCGCGGAGGCGCTCGTCCGGGAGCTGGCCCAGGCGGCGGAGGGCATCCGCGCGTGCCCGCGGCCCGGGCGCGCGGCGGTGGACGCGCGGCCCGCGGTCATCGCCGTGTATCCGGACCACGTGCTCGACGGGGGCATGGCTCCCCTCGCGGCGCTGCGGCGCTTCCTCGAAGAAGAGGTGGGCGGCGTGGGGCCGGCGCTGCTGCATGTGCTCCCGCCCTATGTGTCGGACGGGGATGACGGCTTCGCGGTGGTGGACCACCGGGCCGTGCATCCGCGCCTGGGGGCGTGGGAGGACCTGGAGCGGCTGTCTGAGGTGAGCGGCGGGCTGATGCTCGACCTGGTGATGAACCACGTGTCCACGTCGCACCCGGCGTTCCGGGACGTGCTGCGCGGGGAGGGACGGCCCGGGGACTTCCACCTCTTCTCCGAGCCGCGGGACATCGACTGGGGCACGCGGGTGCGGACCTCCTCCATCCTCCAGCGCTTCGGCGCGGTCTGGGCGTGGTGCACGTACGGGCGCGCGCAGGTGGACCTGAACCACGGTTCGCCAGACGTCTTCCTGTCCATGGCGGGCACGCTGCTGCGGCTGGTGGAGGCGGGTGCGCGGGTCGTGCGTCTGGATGCCATTCCTCACGTGTGGAAGCGCGTTCCTGGAGGGCCTCACCAGCCGGAAGCGAAGCTGCTGGTGCGAGCGCTGCGCGCCGTGGCCGACCTGGTGGACCCGTCGGTGCGCCTGCTCGCGGAGACGGACCACCGCACGGGCGAGCGGTGCTACCTGGGCGAGGAGCTGGCGCAGCACGACAACCACCTCGCGGTGCCGCTGCTCGTCTTCGCGGCGGCGCTCGCGGGCGAAGGCGGTCCGCTGGTGGACTGGGTGAACGCGTCCGCGCCCGATGCCCACGGCCGCGACGGCTACGCCTTCCTCCAGACGCATGACGGCGTGCACCTGCGTCCCATGGATCCGCCGCTGGATGCTCCCACCCTGCGGCGGGTGATGGAGCGGATGGAGCGTGCCGGGGTCCGGGTGTCACACGCGGACGTGGGGGGGAAATCCCAGCCGTACGAACTCAACAGCTCGCTGCACCGCATCTTCTCCACGGAGGCAGGGCTCGACGTCGAGCGATACCTGGCCGCGCACGCGCTGCTCTTCGCGCTCCCCGCCACTCCCTGCCTCTACTTCCCCACGCTGTTCGGGTTGCCGGACGCGGTGGGTGTCGAGCCCTCCAATCCTCGCGCCGCGAACCGGCACCGGTACTCGGATGGAGCCCTGCGTGCGTTGGTCCGACAGCCGGTACACGCGCGCATCCTGAAGTCCCTGCTGGGCCTCATCCGCCTGCGCGACCGGACGCCCGCGCTGAGGGAGGACAGCGGCTGCGAGGCGCGGCTGCCAGCGCCCCAGGTCGTGCATCTGACGCGAGGCCATGGCCGTCAGCCCTTGCACGTGTTGGTGAACTTCGGCGTGGAGCCCGTGTCCGTCCCCGTGCCGTTGCGGAAGTGGACGGACCTGCTCGGCGGGCGTCAGGGCCAGGGGGACGTCCTGCTCGCGCCTTCAGAAGCGCTGTGGCTCGTGGAAGCCGGAAGTGGAGACCTCACATGAGAAACGTTGCCAGTGTGTCCGGCCTCGTGGAGGCCTTCGGCTCGCGTCCGGGGAGCGAGGAGTTCGTCTTCACGTTCTTCGACCCGTACGCCATCGGGCTCGGGCTCGCGGAAGAGGCGCTCGCGTTCCTGGAGCGCGAGGGTTTCCGCGTCGTGGACCGGCGCTTCGTCCAATACACGCAGAGCAGCATCGAGGCGGTGTACAGCCCCAACCGTCCCATCGCGCTCGACAAGACGTGGGCCGTTCCTGGCGAGGTGTACCTGCTGGAGTCCTCCTGCGCGCTCATCCTCCGCACCCCGAGCCGGTCCGCCTGCGCGGCGTTCAAGTCGCTCAAGGGGTCGGCGGATCCGAACAAGCGCTCACCGCATCACCTGCGCAGCCGGCTCCAGGCCCCGACGCGCGCGCTGAGCCTCATGCACTCCTCGGACGACACACGCGCCATGATTGAAGAGGCCGCCACGGCCTTTGATCCCCGTGAGCTGCGAATGCTCCTGGAGTCGGAAGGTCGCCCCACCCTGCGCGCGAACTCCGCCATCCAGCGGTTGCCAGGGGCCGTCGTGGGGCGTACGTGGCGACCTTCGCCCCTGGAGTTCCTGGTCCACCTCCGCCTGCGCCTCGCGGAAGAGGTGGAGCTCGTCGCCCCCTTCCCCGAGGAGCTGGTCTCGCCGTGGCGCGAGGCAGCGAACGAGCTGGAGGGGCTCCGCTCCGAGCCCCCGGCGTCCCGCGAGGTGTACCTGCGCGTCGTGGCCCGTGAGGCGGCGCTGGTGAACGACGCGGTCCAAACGGGGCTTTCGCACCCACGCCGGCCCGGGATGTTCGACTACCGCGTGGAGCCGGCGCTCGTCGCCACGGTGCTGGAGCTGCTCCACCACCCGGCGCTGTACCGGGAGACGGACCTCACACGGCTCATCGGTCCGCTGGGGGCACTGGTCCGAAACGCCTACGAGCGCGTGCTCCTGCGCAGCGCGCTCCAGGAGTTCGAATGACCCCGTCACCCCGCCAGCGGCACGCGTTCGAGCACCCGGCTCTTGAGGATGAGGTCGTCGTGCGTGCGCAGGATGGAGAGCTCGGTCACGTCGAGCTCCACGATGGTCGTCTCCCGGTAGCGCCTCAGCACGTCGAAGAGCTCGTCCGCCTCGTGCACGTCCAGCTCGGAGTTGAAGCGCAGGTGGTCCATCAACTGGAGACAGCCGATGTAGAAGCCCGGGTGGAGCGAATGGCCCAGGCGCGTCTGGACCTCGGTGAGGTGGTCCACGGGGTTCGGGCCGTCCGTCAGCTCCGGGTAGACGGGGAAGTAGATGCGGCCGTTCTTCTTGCCCCAGAGCCAGCCGCCCTTCACCTGGATGCGGAAGCGGGGGAAGCCCTCCAGCCGCTGCTTCACGAAGGGCACGATGTCCGCGATGGGCATCCGTTCATGCAGCCCGTTGCAGATGGTGAAGTGGTGTCTGTATTTGCGCCGCTCGACGATGTCCCAGGCGATCTTCCGCGCCGCGGCGGTCATCGCCACGGCGTTCATGAAGCGGTTGAACTGGGGGCTCTGCGCGAAGGCGCCGAAGTCCACGAAGCCCACCAGCGAGACGCGGGGCGCGCGGTAGGTGCCCAGCCAGTCGTAGCCGGCCTTGAGGTCGAACGGCACGACCTCCGGGTGGTCCGGCCGCACCAGCGGCAGCTGCATCAAGCGGTACTCGTAGGAGAGGACATGGTCCTCGGACGGGCGGGGCTGAAGCTCATTGCCCGCGCGGCAGTACGCCAGCCGCTCATCCGTGGCGAAGGTTCTCATGCATCGAATCCACCACACGTGGGCAGAGGCCACAATGCGATGCCGCGCACGCGCCATGCACCACGTCCGCTCGTGCGAGGTCGCCCGTGACAGCCCTGGAATGCGAAGTCGAGACGTTTCGCCCTACCCCTCCGATTGGAACTCCTCCTGACTGCCGCATCCGCGGCGTAGGCCCCGTGCACGCCTCCATGCGGACCTGGGCCGAGCGCGTCCTGGGCACGCTCGCCCAGACGTACGACGGCGTGCCGCTGACGCTCGCGTTCAAGGGAACAGTGCTCCCGCGTCCGCGCGCGCTCCGCGTGTTGCTCGATGAGGCCTCCGCCGTCATCGCGACCTGGCGGGGAGAGTGCCGATTCATCGTCGGAAGGACCCAGGCGGTGCGTGAGGCGCTGGAGGGATGGGACCTGGACGAGGTGGCGGACCGGCTTGCCCAGGCCGGAGACGTGGCGCGCTTCGAGATGGAAGACGACGAGGTCTCCAGCGAGCCCCAGGCCCCCGTAGGCCGGCTCGTGCTGGGGGACAAGGCGCGCACGCTCGACATCCTGTCGGAGCTGCACGGGCCGTGGCGCGTCTCCCGGCCGCACATCGTGTGGAGCGGGGACTGGGCCCAGGACCGGGACGCCGTGCTCCAACGTGTGCGGGAGCGCTTCGGGAACGTGCGCATCGTGGTGCGCTCCTCCTGCTCCGCGGAGGATGCGTGGACCGCGTCGAACGCGGGACGCTTCCTCTCCGTGCTCGACGTGGACGCGGGCGATGCCGTGGCCGTGAGCGGCGCCATTTCGGACGTGTTCGATTCGTATGGCCCGGGGGCACGGGAAGAGAAGGTCTTCCTCCAGTCCTACGTCCACCCCGTGAGCGAAAGCGGCGTGCTGATGGCGCGGCACCCGGAGACGCTGGCCTCGTACTGGGTGGTGGCGTCGGACGTCTCCAGCGGGCGCACGGATCAGATTACGTCCGGCGCCCTGGAGAAGCCCTCCTCCGCGTACGTGGAGCACGGCGTGCCCCGGGGCCTGTTGCCGAACTCGCTCCGTCGCGTCGTCACCGTGGGGCGTGAGCTGGTGAAGCTCGTTGGCGTGGAGGCGCTGGACATCGAGTTCGCGCTGGCAGGCGGTGACTTCCACCTCCTCCAGGTGCGTCCCATCGCCAAGGGTTCGTCGCTGCCAGAGGGAGGCGAGGTCCGCCGGGCGATGCTGCTGGCGGATGCCTGCACGGCGCACCAGGCGCTACTGCGGCCCAAGGCCCCCGTCGTCGGAGACGGTCCCGTCTACAGCACGATGACGGACTGGAACCCGGCGGAGATGATTGGCCGGCGTCCGCTTCCGCTCGCGCGGACGCTCTACGGCAGGCTGATCACGGACCAGACCTGGGCGGAGCAGCGCGCGGCCTACGGGTACCGCGACCTGCGCGGCACTCCCCTGCTGCGCGACTTCGCGGGGCACGCCTATGTGGACGTGCGCGCGTCGCTCAACTCCTTCATCCCGGCCGTCACCCCGGCGCGCGTGGCGGAGGTCCTGGTCTCCCAGCAACTGGCCCGGCTGGCCAGCGCCCCCGAGCTGCATGACAAGGTGGAGTTCGAGATCGCGGACACGTGCGCGAGCCTCGGCCTGCGCGAGCGGCTCCGGAGGCTCTATGCGTCCTCGTTGGATGCAGGCGAGCTGGATGCCCTGGCCACCGCGCTGCGGGACATCACGCTCCACGGGCTTCGCGACCTGCCCGCGCAGGTGGAGCAGGTGCAGCGGCTGCGGGCCGAACCGTTCGCGCCGGGCTTCGATGGCGGGCTCGGTCCCGTCCTCGCGCGCCTGCGCAAGCTGGGCACCCTGCCCTTCGCGCATCTGGCACGGACGGCGTTCGTGGTGACCGCGCTGCTCAAGAGCTTCGTTCGCGAGGGCGTGATGAATTCGAGCGAGCAGCGCGAGGTGCTCCAGCGCATCCGGACGGTGGCGGGCCAGCTGCAAGCGGACGCGTTCCGCGTGCGGCGGGGCGAGCTGGGCCTGGAGGCGCTCGTCGCGGAGTTCGGGCACCTGCGCCCCGGGACCTATGACATCCGGGTGCCACGCTATGGCGCGGATCCGGAGCGCTACCTCGGCCCGCTCATCTCCGGAGCGGAGGAACCGTTCAGGCACGAAGCCCCCTTGTCCCTGAGCCTCCACGAGCGCCTGGGCGCGGGCCTCCGGAGCGCCGGCCTGTCGATGACCAGCGAGGTGTTTCTCGCGCACCTGGGCGCGGGCATCGCGGGGCGCGAGTACGGCAAGCACGTGTTCACGAAGACGCTGAGTGGCGTGCTCGAACACCTCGCGGAGTGGGGCGAGCCGCTGGGGCTGAGCCGGGATGATTTGGCGCACCTGTCGCTGGAGCAGGTGGAGACCGCCCTGGCGCTGCCGCCACTCGAAGCCCGGTCGTGGTGCCGCGACGCCGTGGAGGAGGCTCGCGAGCATGCCGCCGCCGTCACCCTCATCGAACTGCCGGACATCCTGACGCGCGCGTCGCACTTGCTCTTCCACGTGAGCAGTGGAGAGCAGCCCCTGTTCGTCACCAAGGCGTGCGTGCGCGCGCCGGTGCTGGTCGCGGACGGGCTGCCAGACCCGGAGCGCGTGCGCGGCAACATCGTGCTGCTGGAGCGCGCCGACCCCGGCTACGACGGGCTGCTCGCGCTGGGCGTCGCAGGCATCGTCACGGCGTACGGAGGCGCGAACTCGCACATGGCGGTGCGTTGCACCGAGCTGCAGCTGCCCGCCGCCATTGGCGTGGGCCGGGAGCAGTTCCGGCGGCTGTCAGGTGGGCGGGTGATGACGCTGGACTGCGGGGGGCGCAGGCTCGTCCATGAGTGAGCGCCGCGTGGCACTCATCACCCAGCGCAGCGACCGTGTCTCGGGGCGTCCGGAGGTGCGGGATGGGCTCGAGGACTCCTGGGCTTCGGGCCTGTGGGGGGCCGGCTGGGTGCCGTTCCCCGTGGTCAACGTGGCCGCCGCTGCCGTGGCCCAGTTCGAAGCCCTCCGTCCGGGGCTCGTCATCCTGAGTGGAGGCAACGACGCTCCTGGAACGGGACCGGATTCCGTTCCCGCGCGCGACGAGACGGAGTCCGTCCTGTTGTCGCTCGCCGCCCGGACGCGGACGCCGGTGCTGGGCGTGTGCCGGGGCGCGCAGATGCTCGCGCGCTTCGCGGGGATGCGGCTCGTGCCTGTCGAAGGCCACGTGCGCGTGCGCCACGCGCTGACGGGTCCACTCGCCAATGCGTGGCGGGGCCCGGCGGAGGTGGCGAGCTTCCACCACTGGAGCGTGGCGGAGGACTCCATGCCTGACGGATGGGACGTCCTCGCGCGCTCGGAGGACGGCGCGGTGGAGGCCTTCGCGAACTGGGAGCGGCGCTCGCTGGGCGTCCTCTGGCACCCCGAGCGGGCGCCCCACCACCTTCACTCGGTCCTCGAATCCATGGAGGCGTACGAACCGTGAAAGCCATCATCCTTGCAGCGGGCCTGGGCACCCGCATGGGGCCGCTCGCGGCGAACCGGCCGAAGTGCCTGGTGGAGCTGGCGGGAGCCCCGCTGCTCGACCATCAGCTGGCCGTCTACGCGCATTTCGGCGTGGACGTCACGGTGATGGCCGGCGCGTATCCCGAGCTGACCAAGGCGGGCCGCAACGTGCGCGTCGTGGTGAACCCGGCCTACACCACCGGCAACATGGTCTCCACGCTGCGCTTCAGCCTGCCGGTGGTGTCCCGCACGGAGCCAGTCCTCGTCTCCTATGGGGACATCGTCTTCTCGCACGAGGTGTTGGGGCGGATGCTCGCCGCGTCCCGGGATGTCGAAGTCGCCATCGACATGCAGTGGCGCCGCCTCTGGGAGCTGCGGATGGAGGACCCCACGACGGACTGCGAGTCGTTGCGCCTGGAAGGCGAGCGCATCGTGGACATCGGCTCGCGGGTGCGTTCGGTGGAGGAGGTGCAGGGGCAATACATCGGGCTGCTGCGGTTCGGGCCCGGAGTCCTGCACGCGCTCCTGGAGCGCTTCGACCAGCGCGTGGCGATGGATCCGCGCTACTGGAACATCTCCATGACGGCCTTCCTCCAGGACCTCATCTCCGAGGGCGTGGCCGTCCACGCCGTGCCCATCGCGTCCGGCTGGCTGGAGGCGGACAACGCGGAGGACCTGCGCCGCTACACGGAGGCCCACGCCTCGGGAGCGCTGGCGGGCTTCTGGTCGCCCACGGCCGTCAGATGAGGCGGACCCAAGGGTCCCCGGCGTCCTGGAGCAGGTCCACGGCCGGCAAACCCAGCCGGCAACGGCAACTCTTGCCAGCCCGAAGCGCCGGATCGCGGCAAGACTTGCCGTCCTCGCAGGTTGCTCCAGGGGAAGCGGCCTGGAACGTGGATTGGCCCTGCCCTTGCTCTGTCGACGGCATGTCCGCCCTTCCGTCCCGGTCCGCCTGGGCCCCCCCTTCCAGGGTGAGCCTCGCGAGGCCGGGGCCAGGACGGCGAACCTGAAACACAGCTGGGAGCCAGTGCCATGATGATGGGAAGAAGCTGCATCCTTGGAGCAGTCCTGCTGACGGCCGCGTGTGGTGTCTCCGACCCTGAACAGGAGGTCGCGGAGGACGATGTCACGGCGAAGACGTGCCTCCCCAACTGCCCACCGCCGACGAAGATCGCCTTCGCGTCAAACCGGGGAAGCGACCCCGCCCACCCCATCAACACCTACGACATCTTCGTGATGGGCACCGATGGCACCGTTTTGAACCGCCTCACGAACGACCTCGTGATGGACCGGCGCCCCAAACTCAACAAGGCGCGCACCCAGGTGGTCTGGCAGCGCGCCTACGGCCAGACGTATCCGTACTTTGGCGACTTCGAGATCGTCACCGCCAACATCGACGGCAGCAACATGCAGCGGCTCACGAACTGGGAAGGTGATGACGAACAGCCCGCCTTCAGCCCCGACGGGACGCGCATCGTCTTCGTCCACTGCACCTCCCGGTGCAGCCTCTACTTGATGGACGCCAACGGCCAGCACCTGGCCCTCCTGGCCACGGACCTGCAAGGCGCCGGCAGCTACATCACGCCGAGCTTCAGCCCCGATGGCCTGCAGGTCGTGTTCGGCTACGAGGCGCTGAGCACGTCGGACATTCCCTTCCGGGGCATCTACCGCATCAACGTGGATGGGACGGGCCTGGTGAGGCTGAACGAAGGCCCTTCCAACTGGACCTCGTTCTTCCCGGTCTACAACGCGGCGGGGACGAAGATTGCCTTCACCGCGAGCATCTCGGTGCAGAGCCTGTACGAGCGGGACCTCTACTCCATGAACGCGGACGGGACGGGGCTGGTCGCGCTGCAGAACGGGCCGGAGGACGACCAATGCCCGGCCTACAGTCCTACTGCGGATACCCTGGTGTTCGAACGCTTCACGAACAGCGCGAGCAGTGGCGAAATCTTCATGCGGTCCGTCAACGGCACCCTTACCAACCTGACGAACACCGTGAGCGCGAACGACGTCGAACCGTCCTGGCAGTGATGGAAGCCCGGTGAAACGGCGCGCCCACCCGCCAAGTGGGCGCGCCAGGGGGAACTCCTCGGCGTAGGAGAAGCCGTTGCCCCACTTGAAGGCCGTGGTGCGGAGGGCGCGTTCATCAGGAGTGCACGCCACGATTGGACTGGGCGGGGCTGCTACGCAGGACGTTCGCGCTGGACGAGTGGGCCTGCGTGAGGTGTGGAGGCAGGCGGCGAGTGCTGGCGTACGTGAACGAGGCAGGAGGGGTGCGAGCGATTGCAGTGGGTTCACCGCCAGCCGGGGTGAAGACGGCCGCATCCATGCCGCGGTCAGATGAGGCGCACCCGAGGGTCCCCGGCATCCTGGAGCAGCGAGAAGCCAGCGCGGTAGCGCTCCTGGATGTCGGGCACGGAGGTCAGCGCGCGGACTGCCGCGTCCCAGTCCGGCCAGGTGAGGTGCTCCGAGCGGACAGCGTCGCTGAAGGGCGTGTCGTCCGTGAGGTGGAAGTGCACCTGCCCCACGTCCTGCCGAGGCCCCGCGTTGACGAGCACCGACGCGGGGGTCCGCTGCCGTGCTCCGGCGATGAGCGCGAAGAGGCCCGTGCGAAGCCCGGCATGGCGCGGGTGCGCCAGGGCGAAGACGTCCGGCACTCCCCGCAGGGGAACGGCGATGTGATGGAAGGTGCCGTAGACGGGACGCGGGTGCCGGTAGATGGCGGCCTGCTCCGAGCGGTCCACGGAGGTGAGGGGCAGGAGCCGGTCCGCGTGCGCGAAGCCGAAGCGCACCAGGGAGCCGGAGGCAGGGGTGCGCGCCATCCGGAACGCCAGCTGTTTCAGGGTTGCCATGAACGTCCTTCGCTCGGTGCCAGTCGAAGGAAGCTTGCCCTCGCGGTCTGACAGCCTGCTCCGGTGGTTCTACCCCAGGCGGGATGCTCAAGGTCCCTGGAGCACCTCGTACAACGGGACGCCGCACGCAGGGCGCTGGACGTGTGGGCCCGCGCGAGGTGTGGCGGCAGGCGCCGGGTGCTGGCGTACGTGAACGAGGCAGGAGGGGTGCGAGCGATTCTAGAGCACCTGGGCCTGCCCACGGCAGGTGCGAGGCTCGCCCCGGCGCGCGGACCCCTCCAAGCCGCAGGGTGTTGAAGCTCAAGCCGCCAGGGCCCAGAGAGCCAGGCCCCTGCCGCGCACCTCATGAGCGGGCGGCCAGGGCCAGCGTGTACCCCAAGGGGCTCAAGCCGCTCCTCCACCCGCCTGGCTCACACTGCTTGAGCGACCCCGTCCGCGGCCCTCCGCGGCACCTCCGCTCCTGCCCTCACCCTCCACATGGCCTCTATCCCGCCTATACGCAAAGACAGGCAGCGCGGGATTGGCGAGGTCGTAGACAAGGACGCCCCTGCTGCTGCTGGCCACGCTGCGTGTCCCGGAAGCGGAGCGGCTCGTCGTACAACGTGCTCGTGCCTCCGTCACTCCGGAGCTGGAAGCTGACAGGGCCGGTGCTGATGAGGGTGCCCCCGTCCTCCAGGCGTCGCTCATCCCGGGTGTTGGCCAGACAGATGCCCTCCTCGGGAAGCCTGGCGAGCGCCGCCGGGGCGCAATTCGAGACATCGAAGCGGGGCAGCTCCTCGCAGGCGCTGCTGGACGCGTCCCGCGAATCGAAGCCGCACGGCGCGAAGGGGCCCCGGTCCACCCAGTCTCCGTGCTCCTCCAGTTCGGTGTACGTGCCGTCCCAGACAAAGGGGCCGGCATCCGGGGTCCCCGCGTCGAAGGAGGGAAGTGGGGGGAGCTGGAGCACCAGGATGGCCAACAGCGTCCGGAGGGGCATTGTCCGGGGAGACTTCGCAAGAGAAGGGCACCCACCCAACGCTCCCACCCCGCACGCTCCCTCACCTCCCGGGAAACAGACGCCGGGTCTCAGGTCGCTGGGGGTCGATATACACTTGCACGTCAAAACACATCAGGTGCTCGAGCCCTGGAGCCCAGGCGCGCCTTCCGTCTGACTTTGTGGATTATTCCAGCCAGACGATTTCTATCGCACTGGAAGGCAACAAGCCTTCGCTTGGGGCCGGCTTTTATTCCGTGCTAGACAATGACCCGCAGTGAAAAATGCTTCGCCGGGGGAATTCATGAAAAACAGTTTGCGTGTCATTGGAGTGACCCAGGTCCTTGGGTTGCTCTCCTCGCTCCTCGTGGCTTGCAATCCCGCGGCCGAGCCCTTCCCGGACATGGAAGTCGTGGCAGTGGACTCACGGCAGGATGAACTCTATGGCAATCCCGCCGGTTATTGGCCCACGAACGCCGCGGGCTTCACCGACGTCCCCGTTTGTTGGACCACGGCAGGCTGGAACTCGGAGAAGACGTGGGTGAGGCAGATCGTCGAGGCGCAGTGGGACACGAACAGCAGTTTGCGTTTCACGGGTTGGGGCGCCTGCGACATCCTTACTCCTGCTCAGGCCATCCGCATCCAGGTGGATGAGAGCGGCCCGCGCTCCATCGTCGGCCGCTCGAACAGCAGCCCCAGCATGTGGCTCAACTTCAACTTCGCCAGTTGGAGCCACGTCTGCAACGACGGTGTTGATGACGCATCGTTGCCGGGAGATGACCGCGAATATTGCATCCGCGGCGTCGCCCTGCACGAGTTCGGCCACGCCCTGGGCTTCTGGCATGAGCAGGACTCTCCGGGCAATCAACCCAACACGCCGGGCTACTGCGACAACACCATCGTTCAGCAGGCCAATGGCGAGGTCATCACCGCGTACGACCCTCTCTCGACCATGAACTACTGCGCCGCGTGGGGCCGGCCGACCTTGAGCGCCCTGGACATTCAGGGCTTGCGCCAGGTTTATGGCGTGTCTCCCCTCGAGTTCCAGTTCCAGCATTACGCGTTCCCCTCCACGTGCACCCTGGTCAACGAGCCGGGCGATTCCCACGGCTGGAACGACAATTACCTCTGCACCGCGGGTCAGGAGGGGGTGAGCTGGTCCTATGCGGGACCCATCGCGGGCCAGCGCTGCACCCTGATCAACGAGCTCCTCGACCCCGATGGCTGGAATGACAACTACCTCTGCGTGCCCACCTACAGCCCCCTGCAGTTCGTCTGGTCCTCGTTGCTCCCGATCCCCTTGATGCGCTGCACGCAGTGGAATGAGCCGGGCGACCCCGACTCCTGGAACAACAACTACCTGTGTTACACGCAGCGGTTCGCGTTCTCCCCCGCGGGGAAGATCGCGGGTACCACCTGCGTCTCGGTCAACGAGCCGGCCGACCCGAATGGCTGGAATGACAACTTCCTGTGCTCCGAGGTGGACGAAGGCGTGCGTTTCAGCAACGCGGGGCCTATCGCTGGCATGCGGTGCACGCTCGTTGACGAGCCCAGCGACCCCAACACCTGGAACAACAATTACGTCTGCGTGCCCAACCTCAGCCTGCTCAACTTCCAGTGGTCCAGCGCAGGCCCCATCTCTGGGAAGACCTGCATCGCGTGGAACGAGCCCGCGGATTCCGCTCACGGCTGGAACAACAACTATCTCTGCTACTGAGCGCCGCTCCGAGTCAGCCACCTGAGCCTCAGGAGCTACGAGTATCAGGTGTATGGCTTTCGCATGGGCGGTGTGAACAACGTGCCCGGTAGTCACCATCCCACATGCCTGGAAGTCGCACTCCACCGCCGGGCCCCGCGTCAGGGGGGCTCCGGCGGCTCCGCATCAGTAGCAAATAGAGCCCGATTCCTGAAAATCGGCATATTCGCGTAAATAATGAATAGCCAAAAAAGCCAGTGGATAGCAAGTACGGGGTGATTGGTGCGCTGCCAATCCTTTGCGAACAAAGGGAATTCCATGTCCAAGCTTCATCAAACGCTGCTGACCGCTTCCGTCGCGCTCCTGGGGTTGAACGGGTGTGGTGGCACGGAGCTTCCGGAGCCGGAGCTGGCCACCGCCCAGCAGGGCATGCAGGTGGCGGCGGCCATCCCGCTGCCGATCCCCGCTTGCGCGGGCGCGCTGGACACGGATGGCGACGGCGTCTGTGACCTGGTGGAGACGCTGCTGGGCACCAACCCCAACAACCCCGACACGGATGGGGACCGGCTCAACGACTACGCGGAGTCGTTCGGCTTCGGCGGCGGCCTGGACCTGACGGCCCTCGGCGCGAACGCGCGCAAGAAGGACATCTTCATCGAGGTGGACTACTACCCGGGACAGCAGCCGACCCAGGCGATGCTGAACCGTGTCATCACGGCCTTCTCCAAGGCGCCGGTGTCCAACCCGGATGGCTCCACGGGCATCACGTTGCACCTGGTGGTGGACCAGCAGATCACCGCGGCGGACGCGGACCTGGACCTGAGCCCCGTCTGGACGGACTTCGACGTCATCAAGGGCAAGTACTTCGCCGCGAACCGCGCGCCCTACTTCCACTACATGCTGTTCGCGAACCGGTACGGCGGTGGCAACTCCAGCGGCATCTCGCGCGGCATCCCCGCGCATGACTTCGTGGTGACGCTGGGCTTCGCCGCCGGCATCACGGAGCTGCAACTGGCCGGCACCCTGATGCACGAACTGGGGCACAACATCGGCCTGCGCCATGGCGGCAACGACGATTCGAACTACAAGCCCAACTACCTGAGCATCATGAACTACGAGTACCAGTTCTATGGCTTCGGCATTGGCGGCCTGAACAACGTGCTCGACTACTCGCGCGTGCAGGTGGCCTCCTTCAACGAGCAGAGCGTCAACGAGGTCTCCGGGTTCGCGCCCGTCGCCCCCACCACCGAAGCGGACCTCGCGAAGATCAGCGGGCTTCGCTTCAACGACGCCCAGGTCACGGGCAACGCGAGCACCAACACCGACTTCAACAACAATGGGAGCATCCAGGCCGCGGCCTATGTCCGGGACTTCAACCGCAACGGCTTCGCCGACGTGTTCCCCGCGTCGCAGAACGACTGGACGGCGCTCGCGTATGACGGCGGCGGGCAGATTGGCTTCGCCACGTCGGGCCTCACCCAGGACCTGGGCCGCGAGGAGCTGTTCCTCGTCGCCCCGGAGAAGATGGAGCCCTGCCTCACCGTGGACGCGCGCGACGCCCGGTAGTCCCTGTCGCTCCGGCTGAACCTTCGCATTCCGCCGCCGGGTCCTCCTTCACGGGGGGCCCGGCGGGCGTGTCTCCGGCCCCCTGACGCCGCGCGTTCGTTCGTCCCCCCATGTCCCCTGGGGCCTGAGCTCAAGCCCGGCGTCCGCGCGTGCCGGGCCCACGTCGCTTTTGCGTGCGCGGGCCCCGACTCCTCAGCCGGGTGTCCCCAGGCAGGTAGGTTCCAGCTGCTGGCCCTGCGCCGACCAGGTGATTCTGGCCCAGGTGGGGCCGACGAACTCCTCGTCGAAGCCTCCTTCGCCGAGCGACCTTCATGACGCGCGACGTGCTCGCGTCGAAGTGGCCGCTGCGCGAACCGACTCGAGAAGGCTGAACTCCTTTGCGCGCCAGCACCGCCCGCCAGAGAGGTTCGTCCTCGCGCGCCCCCAAGGACACGCCTCCCTGACGCGAAGTCCGTGTGACGCGCTCGTTCGGAATACTGGAAGGCAGCTTCACGTTGCCCACCCTTTCTCCGAGCATGCCCACAGTTCCATCCGAGGCCTCGTCCCCCAGTGCCGAGGCCCGTCCCGTGGATTCCAGCGAGCGGCTGGCGCTGCTCGACACACTGCGTGGTTTCGCCCTGTGCGGCGTGTTCATCTCCAACGTGATGGTGTGGTTCAGCGGGAGGGTATTCCTGCCGCGAGAGCAGACCCTCGCGGCGCTGAACAACGCGTCGCTCGCCGACACCGTCGCCTGGCAGGCGTTCTCGTTCCTGGTGGCCGGGAAGTTCATCACCCTCTTCTCGTTCCTCTTCGGCCTTGGCTTCGCGGTGCAGATGGGCCGCGCCGAGGCGCGAGGGACCTCCATCACGCCGCTCTATGTCCGGCGGCTGGGGGTGATGCTGGTGATGGGGCTCTCCCACCTGTTCCTCATCTGGTACGGCGACATCCTCAGCACCTACGCGGTGCTGGGATTCGGCCTGCTCCTGTTCCGGGGGCGCTCGGAGCGAACGCTGCTCATCTGCGCCCTGCTGTTCGCCCTGGGGTGGTCCGTCGTCGGCGTGGCCATCCTCAAGCTCCCGCAGTTGATGGCGGACACGCCGGAGGCCGGCGCGGCCATCGCCAAGGCGGCCACCGAGAAGTCCGCGGCCATCAAGGCGCAGACGCTCGCGGCCTACGCCAGCGGGAGCTGGCTGGACGTGACGAAGGCAACCTTCCACTTCTTCTTCCGCGACTACTTCCCGCTGCTGCTGGCCATCACGCTCTCGACGTTTGGCCGGTTCCTGCTCGGCCTGCTGGCGGGGAAGCGCCGCATCTTCCACGACGTGCCCCAGCACCTGGGGCTGTTCCGCAAAATCCTCGGGTGGGGTCTCGTCGCGGGGGTGATTGGCAGCGGCAGCGGCCTGGTGCTGCAACAGCTCATGCTGAAGCAGGTCTTCACGCCGGAGACACTGCCGGCGTGGGTGTCCTTCGCCATGGCGCCGCTGCGGAACCTGGGCGAGCTGGGCTTCGCGGCCGTCTACGTGTCCAGCATCACCCTGCTCTTCCAGCGGGCCACCTGGCAGCGAGCGCTGGGTCTGCTCGCGCCGGTGGGCCGCATGGCGCTGACGAACTACCTGTCACAGTCGATCATCAGCGTGCTGTTCTTCTACGGCTACGGACTGGGCTTCATCACGAAGCTGGGCCCCGCGGCGTGCGTGGCTTACTGCCTGGCCATCTTCTGCGTCCAGGGGGTGTGGAGCCACCTGTGGCTGGCGAGGTTCCGCTTCGGCCCCGCCGAGTGGGTGTGGCGGTCGCTGACGTATGGAAAGGCCCAGCCGATGCGCCGGGATGACGGCTCGGACCAACGCACCACGGCGCCGGCATAGCTCAGCCGCCGCCGTTCCCGCCGAACTCCATATACGAGCCATTCCAATACGAGAGGGAGTAATACGCGGCGTTGGTCTGGAAAGGCCAGCCGTCGGTGACGTAGGTGCAGTTGGGGCCCGCGGTGTGAATGCACATCCCCTGCATGTACGCGGTGCCGAAGGTCCCGGAGAACTGTCCCGTGCCCATGTCGGTGAGCGGCGGGACCCGGCTCTGCGCCGAATAGACCTCGCCGTAGAAGTGCGCCATGTCGCCAGAAGTGAACTGGCCATTCCAGAGCGTGCCGGGGAAGTAGCCGACCCAGGCATCGTTGAACCAGATCCACCAGTTGCCGTTGTCATAGCGGATGTACTGCTGGACCGAGTACCCGTAATAGCTGGAGAGCGGCATCCCGGGCCCGTAGACGCCGTGGACCTGGACGAACCCGGCGGCGTCGTTGAACTGGCCGTAGCTCCACTGGGAGATCATCAGTCGCGGGAAGGCGTCCCAGAACTTCCGCAGGCCCATCTCCACCAGGTGATAGTTGGCGCCACGGACGATGGACATCTGGGACGTCACCATGTCGCTCTGGTCGTACACCGCCGGGTTGGAGAACAGGATGGACGCTCCAACGCCGCTCTGGCTCAACGCGTCCGTGGGCTTCATCACTCCGGCGTACCAGTACGACCCCGCCAGCGACTGCATGGCGGCCGGGCCAGCTAACGGCGGACCGGCCCTGCGCGTCCGAAGCTCCGCCTGCGCGTAGATCGGCACCTGGCCCGGGGGACAGACGGCGCGAACACGGGGGGCGAACGCGGCCTTCTCCACGCTGGGGGGAGGCGGAGGCACGGCGGCGCGTGCGGCCTCCGTCATCGCCTCGCAGCGGTACTCCCCAGGCGCGAGCGCGAGCTCCACCTCCGACGTATCGGCGACGGCCTCCGGGCGAACCTCGCTCGCAGGCTCGCCACATCCGATGAGAAACATTGACAGCAACAAGCCAGCTCTCGACATGGACGGTTCCTTTCGTACATCGACACCGGCCATCTTCTCTTCTGACTCTGACATGCGGCCTGCCGTCATCCAGGTGTGGCTCCGGACCGGGTGGACCCGGGCCGCGGTTTCTCCTGACCCGGCCTTGACGACGGCGCCGGCCAGACGTGGATGTCTTTCGCTCATGAAGACAGCCAGAGTGAAAACATCCAGGAAGAATCGGGGGCGGATGAAATGACAAGACTGGCGTACAGGGGTCGATGATGACCGCCAGGGGCGAATTCAAGGCACGCCTGGATGCGCCTGCTCTGTTCGGGCAACATGGCCAGCCTTCTCCCCGCGGTCGCATCCCTGGTGCCTGATGACACGCCTTGGCCTTCCGCAGCGCCTCCTGGTGTTCGCGATCCTGATGGGAGGCGGCTTCTCGGTCGCGGAGGAGGCCCCGGTGGGCGTCGCGGAGGACCGGCGGGACGAGCCTCCGCGCAACTACGGCAACCTGCGCGCCGGAGCGTCCACCTCCGGCCGGCGTCCCAGCATCTGTCTGGAGTTGTCTCCACTGGCGCGGCTCGGCGTGGAGGCCTGCGGCACGGGTTCGGGGTTCCTCCACCGCGACCCGGAACCGGAGATCGCCCACTTCCGCGCCAACCTGACGCTCACCTCCTTCAAGACGCGCATCGGCTGGCTCCAGCCCCGGTTGAGCGCCGGCTTCGCCGAGCTGCAGATTGGCGAGGACAGCTCGGGCTTCGACTTCGGGGGCTCCGGCCCCACCGGCGTGGAGACCGCCGGCCCCGAGGTGGGCGCGTCCCTCCGGGCCCTGCTGCCCATCTCCTCCGGCTTTGAGTTCGTGGGGGAGCTGGGGTTCAGCGCCGCGTACTTCAACGCCGCGCCGCAGTTGATCAGACCGCAGGCCCGCTTCCAGCCGAGCGCCTCGTTCACGCTCGGCGTTGGATTCTGAGCCGCACCATGACCCTGGCGAGCCCTGGAACGAAGCGCGCGGCGGTGGGCTGGAGCCTCTGCGTCTGCGTGGTGCTGGCGGCCATCCTCGTTCCCTTCCTCCTCTTCGGCGAGCAACTGGAGGCCGCCACCCAATCCTTCCTGGAGGCGCGTCCACCCGACTGGCAGGTGGCGCTCGTGCTGGGAGGGTTGCTGGCGGGGGACATCGTCCTGCCGGTGCCCTCCAGCCTCGTCGGCACGGCGTCCGGGGCGCTGCTGGGCTTCTGGGGCGGCCTCACGGCCTGCTGGGTGGGAATGATGGTGGGCTGTGGTTGGGGCTACCTGCTGGGCGCCAGGGGCGGCGAGGCGGCGTTGCGACGCACCCTGGGTCCGGTGGAACTCCAACGCCTGTCACGTCTGGCCGAACGCCGGGGTGCCTGGTTGCTGATTGCATTGCGCGGCGTGCCCATGCTGGCGGAGTCCTCCGTCCTCTTCGCTGGCGCCAGCCGCATGCCTCTGGGGAGTTTCCTCGGAGCCTGCGCGCTCTCCAATCTGGGCGTCTGCGCCACCTACGCGGCGGTGGGTGCGTACTCGGCGCGACTCGGGTCATTCCTGACATTGTTCTTGGGCATGGTTTTACTGCCTGGACTCGCGCTCTGGCTGGTGCGGCGCTTTCTACCCGGGCGTCCCGCAACCCAGACATCACCAATGGACTGACAGCGGACTTTGCCGCCCCAGCACGAATTTCAGCCAAGACCGTTTTTAGTCTGTTTAGCCCTCGACGGCTTCTCCCCCGCAGCGATTAAACTCTTGCGCCCAAGCCCGGCGTCTCGTCGGGCTCAACCGCATGGGGGAGATTGCCTTTGTCCGACAAACCGCGCGTCCTGCTCGCCGTGGCACTGGGTGCCACCGGCCTCCTGGCCTGCCCAACGACGTCGCTCATGGATTCGGGCCCCCCCGTCCCCAAGGCGACGGCGCTCGAAGCCAATGACTGCCCGGCGGACGTGGCCTGGCTCAACAGCTCCACCCTCCCCAGCGAAGTGCCGGGGAACAAGACGATCTGCAACTTCGAGCAGTTCATGTGGCAGAGCATGCTCGCGCTCGTCCAGCCCGCCAGCGGCAAGCCCGACATGGTGCAGTTCGAGACGTGGATGCCGTCCTACGGCATCTTCATCAAGGACGGGGTTCCGACGGCCTGGGGCCAGGAGCCGCCTGTCTCCTGCACCAACGCCGTGAAGCCCACGGCGGGTGGCAAGCCGCCCCGCCTCTACACCGACATCATCAAGCAGGCCGGCGCGGATCAGCCGCTGATCGACCTGAAGGGCGAGTTCGTCTACTACGGCATGTCCGTCAACCAGAGCACCTACACGATGCTGACGTCCTGTCAGCTCTACCAGGCGAACTGCGCGGGTCAGCTCAAGCCCGGGAACAACGGCATCGACATCATCAAGAAGTATCCGAACCTCGCGTACCCGGACACGGCCGTCGAGCTGAAGACGAGCTGGATGGTGCTCGACGAAGCGACGGCCAGCTCGGGCCTCTTCTATGTGGTTCCCGGCCTCATCCAGGTCAAGGACAGCCCCTGCCGGCAGGTGAACCTGGGACTGACCGGCATGCACATCGTGTCCAAGACGCCCAGCTTCCCGGCGATGATCTGGGCCACGTTCGAGCACCGCAACAACGCGCCCGACTGTAGCAACCTCTCCGCGGCGCCTCCGCTCGGGGGCACGTGGAACTTCTACAACCCGGCCTGCACCGACTGCGTGACCAACACCTATCAGCCGGGCAAGCCCGCCCAGGTCTGCCGCATGCACCCGCAGGGGGACTCGGCCATCGGCACCTTCCCCGGCGGCGTCGACTGTAGCGTCAATCCCAATCAGTTCGCCTGTCAGGACAAGACCCGCACGATGCTCGCCCAGAGCACCCAGGCGCTCAACGCCATCAACAGCAGCGTCCAGGCGTTGATCCAGGCCAACCCCAGCCGCATCAACAAGGTCTGGGCCAACTACGAGCTCGTCGGCAACGTGTGGACCGTCAACGGCACGGTCCCTCCCTATCTGCAAGCGCAGCAGGGTTCGCTGTCCGCGGCGAACACCTCCATGGAGACCTTCGTCCAGAACGGCGTCGCGGCGATGACCAATCCCTACAGCTGCTTGAGCTGCCACGACATGTCGGGCCCCACCGGAAGCCAGAACCTGCCGCCCGCGGGCTTGAGCCACCTGTTCGACGAAGTCCAGATGCCCGGCGGGTGCACGAACGGCTCGCTTCCCGCCGCATGCGCCCCCTACATCGGCAGCGGCAACTAGAACCCCGAGGAGACCTCCATGAGCTACCTTGATACGCCTCGCATCAACTTCTCCGGTTCGTTCCAGGCTTCGCCGGCCACCATCAACAACACGCCCAACAACTACAACCCGGCGAACTACAACGAGGACTCGCTCAAGCCCAACAACATCGAGCTCTACTGGGAGCCCAAGGGCGACAGCATCTTCGACCTGCTCGACTGCAAGGTGACCACCGTCGAGTTGCCCGGCGGCGGCAGCGACTCCCTCATGGGAGCCGGGGTGAGCGCCCTGTACATGGGGTCTCCGCCCAAGCTGGTGGACCTGGATCCCATGCAGCAGAACGGCAGTGAGATCTGGGGCTTCAACGTCATCATCGGTGACATCAGCGGCGCCAATGTCCAGGGCGTGTTCACGCCGGTTGCATTCAACGGCATCTGGATGAATTCGCAGGACCCAAACACCCCCAGGAGCTCCGCGAGCGGCTCCGCCGCCTATCAATCCACGCTCACGAACCTGAAGTGGAACGTCGGCAATTCGGCGGTCCTCCAGGCACTGCAGAAGGCGTCCCCCCACCGCCTGTCCATCCGCCTGGTGGTCAGCGCCCACAACAACGCCCCGTACCTCTTCGCCTTCAACTCCGCCACCTTCCAGGCGATGCAGGCACAGGGGGTCCCCGCCGCCATCGTGGACAAACTCGCGATCCTCCAGGACTACGTGATGAACGTGGACAAAGATGGCAAGCCGGTGGAGCCGGGACGGGGCTACATCCCCACGCAGATGTACGTCAGCTCCCTGCTGGAGCAGTTGCTGGGCCAGGCCACGGCTCAACAGTACGGGCCCACCATCCTGGCGGTGACCCAGCAGCCCTACCATCCGTGGATCAACTACACCACCAAGGAGCCCCTGCCCCAGCAGCCGCTCTTCAACTTCAATTACGGCAAGCTCGTTGGCTCCGTGGGCCCCTGTCTGGATGACGAGCCCACCTTCGCCGTGCCCGCGCGCACCCTGGCGCAGATCCCGCACCCGCGTCCGGCCGTGAAAGCGTGGTGGGCCCTGGCGCAGCTCAACCTGGACTCCACGCCCTCGTTGACGCTCGACCTGGGCAATTCATTGCCCGTCCAGTGGCCGGGCCGTTCGCTCTGGACGGAGAAGCTGGGGACACTGTCGCTCGCGTACTACACGGGCTCCGGTGACTCGAAGACGTACACGACCATCGTCCCGTCGATTGACTACAGCAATCCCGATTTCATCGACAAGCAGTCCGGGATGCTGGTCGTCACGAACTTTGGCGGTGTCGATCCCAAGAGCCTCGCGAACCTGCCGCTCGCGCTCCGGAGCACGACCGGCACTGGCACCGATGCCGTGACGCTGACCCTGCTGGAGGAGAACTCCGAGGGTTTGAGCCTGCGCGCGGATCAGTTCATCTACCGCATGAACCCGGGCATGCAGACCACGCCTGGCTTCCAGCTCGGGGAGACCAACACCCTCAACCTCTACGTGCGCAAGTTCGGCCGCATCGAGGGGACGGAGCAATGGAAGATCGCCCTGAACACCCTCACCCCGACCGAAGCGGCCGACTACACCCTGAACACACTGGGCACTCAGGGCACCAATGGCATCAGCGAGAAGAACATCTCGACCCCCGAGAACATCCTGGCGCTCTCCCCGAATGTCGTGAGCGTCACCGGAGGCAAGGCCACCGTCACCCTCACCGCGGCGGATCCAAAGAATCCCCGCGTCTACGTGGACGGGCAGGTCTACTTCACCCGGTACACCTTCAGTCCCACGGTCGCGGACTACAAGCAGGACCCCAACGACCTGGTCAGCGTCCAGATCTACCAGCAGACCCCCATCACGGGCACGCCGACGTGGGTCAATGGGATTGGAGACATCCTGCGGCAGTACGGCATGCTCTATCCCGTCATGGGCCGCTTCCAGCTGTGGACCTATGACGGCATCATCAACAACCGCGAGAAGATCGCGCGGGTGCTCGGCCTGGACATCAGCCAGCCGCTGCACATGCCGGTGAGCCGCGACCTGTCCGCCATCAAGCTCAAGCTCATCCTGGATTGGTTCAACGCGGGCATGCCCTACGGACCCATGGGCCCCGAGGGCGGTTCGGGGACGGCCTGGGACAACCTGCCGGCGGTCAGCGGATGGGGGCCCATGACGAGCCTCCTGGTGCGCTCGGGCGACATCATCGACGCCATCCAGCCAAGCTATGGCTCCAACGCCGCGCCCTACCAGGGCGGCCCTGGAGGGAACGCGCACACGCTCGACCTCACGGACGACGGCATCGTGTCGATGACGGGCTACACGGGCACGTACTTCGGCATGACGCAGATTGCCCAGGTCACGTTCAAGACGGCGCGGGGCAAGACCTACGGCCCCTACGGGACGATGGCGAACGTGTCTGGCGCGAAGCCCTACTCGCTCGTCGTGCCCACCGGAAGCGCGATCCGGTCCTTCTTCGGAACGACGGTCGTGCACTCGGGCGGAACGAAGTACATCGCCTCGCTCGGCGGCAACGTGCAGTTGCTCTGAACAAGGGACTGCTACCGCCGTGACTCGCGGCGGGCCTGATGCGTGGGCCCGCCGTGGGTGTCGTGATTCCGGTAGCCCCCAAGAATGCCTCCCGAGCGCCTGGCTCGGGCGCCTGCATTGTCTTCACTTGAGGTCATGCACAGGGTTGACCTACGCGCTCAGCGCTGAGGAGGCCCTCATGCGCTCGTCCGCACGCGATGCCATTGCCAGGAGGCAGCCATGAGCACCACCGCAACCCGGAGTCAGGATGCGACCACCGACGCGCGCGCCGGGAAGGTCGACATGAAGTTCGAAGCCGCTGTCATTCCTGTATCGGATGTCGACCGCTCGAAGGCGTTCTACGGGAAGCTTGGGTGGAGGCTCGACGCCGACTTCCGTTTCGATAACGGCTTCCGGGTCATCCAGTTCACGCCGCCTGGCTCGGGGGGCTCCATCCAATTCGGTACGAACGTCACGTCAGCCGCGCCCGGCACGGCCCAGGGCCTCTACCTGATTGTCTCCGACATCCAGGCCGCGCGAGACGACCTCGTCAGCCACGGTGTCGAGGTCAGCGAGGTATTCCATGCAGGGAAGCCAGGGGCTCAGTTCGGCATGGACGGCCGGTTGCGCGGGCCCGAGCCCGGACAGGGCAGTTACCGCACCTTCGCCTCGTTCAGCGACCCTGACGGTAACGGCTGGCTGCTGCAGGAGGTCACGACGCGGCTGCCCGGCCGGGTCGACCCCTCCAAGACAGCGTTCGGCTCCGCGAGCGATCTGGCGAGCGCACTGCGGCGCGCGGAGGCCGCCCACGGCCAGCACGAGAAGCGCACCGGGCAGAGGGACGCGAACTGGCCCGACTGGTACGCCGCGTACATGGCCGCGGAGCGGGCCGGGACGGAGCTGCCGACGTGAAAAGCGAGCCATCTCCGTCGTCAACGGCAGCCAACCGCTTTGAAGATCAGCTCGGTGACGGCTTCGGGGTGGCTGACCATCGCAACGTGTGAGCTGCGAATCTCGACGGTACGGGCGCGAGCGCGCCGGGCCATGAAGCGTTCGGCTTCGGGCGGAATGGCGTTGTCGTCGCGGGCGACCATGTACCACGACGGGATGGCCTTCCACGCCGGCGGGCCGGATGGCTCATCGAAGACGGAGGCGGCGGCGGGGCGCTGACTGGCGGCCGCCACCGCCGCGTCCTTGTCACGGATATCTGCCGCGAAGAGCTCCTGGAAGAAGGCGGGGTCGACGTAGGCGTCGGCGTCCGTGGCTCCGCCCCCCGGGAACGGACGCAAGATGAGGTGCTCGCTGAGCTCGGAATGGCCGCCACCAAGAGTGTTGGCCTCCGAGATGGTCTCCCCCTCGTCGAGTGCATACGCGGCGATGTACACGAGCGCTTTCACGTTCGTATTCCCGGTGGCTGCGTTCGTGATGATGGCGCCACCGTAGGAGTGGCCGACCAGGACGATGGGACCGGTGAGAGTCCCCAGGAAGTACCGCAGGTACTCCGCATCACCCGAGATGCTGCGCAAGGGATTCGCGAACGCGTAGGCCGTGTAGCCTTGCTTCTGCAGCCGCTTGATCACGTCGGCCCAGCCGGATGCGTCGGCGAATGCGCCGTGGACAAGGACGATGGTGGGCTTGCGACGACAGCCGGTGTTCCACGCGTCTTCGGATGCAACGGCCTGGGAAGGAGTGACGCTGACAGCCATCAGTGCCCAGAGGGCATAGAGCAGACCCAGCCGGCATGCGTTCTGTTGGGTGAAGCGCTGAGCGTTCATCGGCCTCTCCGAATGGGCCCGCGCGTGGCGCGGGACGGCGCGGAAGGTGGGGGGCCGACACGACCGCGACAACCCAGACTGGAGTCCAGGCCTGATGACTCAGCTTGGATGGGGATTCGACTGGGGCCCCCGGGCGGCGGCTCCCCGCGCCACGCGCAGCCACACCAGCGAGACCATCAGCCATGCCGCCGTGAGCGCGCTCCATGTCTGGGGCGCGCTGGCCCAGACCAGCCACAGCGTCACCGCCACCCCCATCGCGAGCACCCGGGCAAGCTCCAGTGGCTCGCTCCACGCTTTCGACTCCAGCATCCCGCTCCAGGCGGTCGCCATCGCCCAGAGCAGCAGGCTCAACGCGACCTTCTGCCAGCCGGAGAGCGGCGAGGCATGGTGGCTCACCAGGAGCATGAACGGCATCGACGCGAACAACTGGAAGACGAGGTACCCCCGGACACCAGGCAGCTCGCGCGAGTGGTACTTCACCTCCGCGCCCTCCTGCTGCCAGTAGCCCAACGTGCGAGGCGGCAGGTCCGCGGGCCGCCAGCCCGTGGGCATCACCCAGAGGCGCAGCCGGTCCCAGTGACTCTTCGTGGCGACGGCGTCCGCGAAGAGCCGGGCCCACGCCTGGAAGTTGATGACCGTCGGGTCCCAGGTGTTCGCCGGGGTCGTCAGGCCATAGGAGCACGGCTCGGTCTCCTCCTCGTAGGTGCCGAACATCCGGTCCCAGATGATGAGGAAGCCCGCGTAGTTCTTGTCGATGTACGCGTCGTTGCGCGCGTGGTGCACGCGGTGGTGCGACGGCGTGTTCAGCCACGACTCCACCCACCGCGGGAGCTTGGGGATGACCCGCGTGTGGGGGATGAACTGGAGCACCAGGTGGAAGGCCACCATCGCCAGCACCGCCTCCGGCGGAAAGCCCACCAGCACCAGCGGCCAGTAGAAGAGGAACGAGAAGAGGCGCTGCGTCACGCTCGCGCGCAGGGCCACCGCGTAGTTGAGCTCCTCGGTGGAATGGTGCGGCGAATGGGCCGCCCAGCCGATGTTGGTGCGGTGCCCGAAGCGGTGGAACCAGTAGAAGAGGAAGTCGACGCCCAGGAAGAGCGCCACCAGCGACAGCGGCGACGATGCGTCCAGCCTCCACGGCGCGAACTGGCCCAGCTGCGTGAAGAGGGGCAGCACCATCAGGGCCACCGCGACGTTGACGCACTGGTTCATCACCGCCGTGCCCATGCTCGCGATGGAGTCCTGGAAGCTGTAGTAGCCGTTGCGGCGAACCACGCACCAGGCGAACTCGGTCAGGGCCAGGACGATGACGAAGGGCGTCGCCACGGCGTAGACGTTGATGGACATGTCTCCGGTATATGGTCCCCCGAGCGGCCTGCGCCTTAACCCAGGTCAAGCCAGGGTCCTGAGAGACGTGAGATTCCCCAAGCTCTTCGAGCGCCTCGCCACGCTGGCCCCGCTTCCTCCCGAGGAATGGGCGAAGGCCGAGGCCGTGGCGAAGGAACAGTCGCTCGCGAAGCGGGAGTTCTTCATGCGTCCGGGGGATGCGGCGGACCGGTTCGCCGTGGTGCTCCAGGGCGTCTTCCGGGGCGTGCGCGTATCACCACGCGGAGGCGAGTCCATCAAGGCCTTCCGCGCCGAGGGAGAGCTGATTGGCGCCTACGCGGAGATGTTGCAGCGGAAGCCTTCGATGACCGCGATTGAAGCGCTGGAGCCGAGCCGCGTGCTGGTGTTCCAGACGCGGGACTTCCAGACGCTGGAGCAGGGCCACGTGTGCTGGGAGCGGCTGGCGCGTCGGGTGGCGGAGCAGCACTTCCTCCTCAAGGAGCGCCGGGAGCAGGAGTTCCTGGAGCTGTCCGCGGAGGAGCGGCTCGTGAACTTCTGGGAGGAGCATCCGCACCTGAAGGGACGGATTCCCCAGCGCGACGTGGCGGCCTACCTCGGCATCACCGAGGTGGGCCTGAGTCGCATCGTGTCGCGGCGGCGCAAGCGCACCGATTGAGCAGCGAGCCCGGACGCAACGACACACAGTGCGGGGTCAGGTCGACTGACAGGACGCCTCGTGGAAAGTTGATACAACCTGAGCCAAAGTTTTCATCCATCCTTCCGTGACAGATGGAGGTTGTCTGGCGAGCACGCCCGCTTCTACGCTCGCCCGATGACCCGACTGCTTGCAGCGTTGATCCTTCTTCCTTCGATGGCCTTCGGGCAGGTGCGCATCGATGTGAAGTTGCCTGACATCGTCTTCACGACCCCGCCGCCACTCGTCGTCGTGCAGCCTGGCGTGCAGGTGGTGGAGGACTACGACGAGGATCTCTACGTCGTGGACAATGTGTACTGGGTGCGCCGCGATGGGCGGTGGTTCAGGGCGCGCGACTACCACGGAGGCTGGGAGTACGTGGAGGAGCGGCGAGTCCCCGTCACCGTCGTCAAGGTGCCTCCCGGCCGTTACAAGCGGTGGAAGCACAAGAAGAAGCATGTTGCCGTGCCCGCGTCGTACCATGAGCGCGACCACCACCGGGACCGGGACCACCATGATGATCACCACGATGATCATCACGACGACCACCACAAGGGCGGCAAGGGCAAGGGCAAGAAGAAGTAGCCCGCCCTCCAGCTCTAAAGCTTGGGGAATTTGACGACGGCGGTGGTGACCTTGACGAGGTCGTAGGACTCCTGCCGGTTGAGCAGGTTCGTCTGCTGCGCGACCAGTTGCGCGCGGAACTCCACCTGCCGCGCATCGTGGTCGAAGAGCGCGTAGACGACGTAGTACCGCGCCTTGCGGACCATCGTCTCCTCGTCGACCGAGAGCTGGACGTCGTCCGGGTTCAGGCTGCTGTCGACGACACACTTGAAGCCGGCCAGCTTGTGCAGGTTCTGCGAGGCGCTGTCGGTGCGCGCCTCGTGCCGGATGAAGATGCTGCCATCCTGGAACTTGTACCAGAGGCTGCAACCGCTCAGGTTCGCGGTGAAGAAGTACGCGAGGGTGTCGGTCGTGAGATCGATCTCGCCCTCCGTGACGTCACCGGTCTTCCACGGCAGGTAGAAGGCATCAGGGGACTCGCTCTCCTTGAGCGTGGCGAGTTCGCGGTCTTCCAACTCATCGAACGCCACCGCGTAGGAGCCCATGCCGGAGCCAGGAGCTGGACCGAGGATGAGCGGCTTCTGCTTCTGTCTGCCGGATGCGTTTCCCATGAGGCTCCTTGAGCGTCACGCATTCATAGCAGCAGACCCGGCACCTGACCTTGTCCACAACACAGGAGGGCTCACATTCCGCCTATGCTCGGGACGGTGAACATCTCAAGACTGAAGCCATGCGCATTCCTGGCTGTCTCCTTCTGGCTGGCCTGTACGGGGCAGCTCGGACAGGACGTCCCCGCGGAAGGCCCTCCGGATTCGGGCGTGCGTCCCCAGGACGACGCCGGGACGAATCCAGATGCAGGGACCGGTGACGCGGGCGTCCCGGATGCCGGCAGTCCCGATGCCGGCGGCTCCGATGCTGGCAGCCCGGACGCAGGTAGCTCCCCCATCACGAGCGCCCGGGTCTTCTTCTCCGGACACAGCCTGCTCGACAATCCCATGCCCGACCACTTCGACGACATCGCCACGAGTCGAGGCAAGGACTTCAACTGGAACCAGCAGAACGTGATTGGCTCCCCTCTCCGGGTGCGGACCTGGGGCAATAACGGATGGGAGGGTTATCGCTCGGGCAAGAACCGCTCGGGTGACAGCATGAACGTGGTCCAGGAGTTGCTGTCTCCCCAGACGCTGGGCCCGGGAGAGAAGTACGACACCCTCCTCATCACCGAGCGGCATGACCTGCTGGGCACCATCGAGTGGGAGAACACCATCGGCTACCTGCGGCACTTCCATGACCGCTTGATCGCCGGGAACCCACAAGCCGTTACATATTTCTATCACACGTGGCTGGACATCGATAAATCCAACCCGTCTCAGTGGATTACCTATGAGAAGAACGCCCGGGCTGCCTGGGAGTGTGTGTCTTCCAAGGTGAACCTCTCGTTGCAGAACGATGGACGGGCGGACCGCGTGGTGGCGCTCCCTGGAAGCACGGCCCTGGTCCATCTGGTGGAGCGAGTCATCGCGAACGAGGTACCTGGCATCAGCGGTTCGACCTCGCAGAAGCTCAACGTGCTCTTCAGCGACAACGTCCACCTGACGTCCCTGGGCTCGTACTACATGGCCGCGGTCCACCATGCCGCTGTGTTCCGGGAGTCACCCGAGGGGGCCCGGGTGCCGCCTGGAGAGAACGCGACGACCGTGCATGCCCTCCAGCGCATCGCGTGGGAGTTCGTGAGCGCCTATTACGCACAGCCTGGCGCGGGCGAGCGGACGATGGAGGACTGCCGCACGCGAATCCCCCGGGACGTCTGCCCTGGCTTCTGGGGGATCCTCGGGAGCTCCCAGAACGTCGAGGGCTGCCAGCGCTTCTTCGGCAACGCGGCTCCGGGCCAGGGTGGAAACCCCTTCGTTTGGCCCGATCCGAACTGGCAGCCGTTGCCTGCTCCGTAGTCACGGTGCGGGGCTCGTCGTGGAGGCGAGCCCCCGTCCCATTCCCCCGTTGAGCCCGCCGCCCAGCATGAGGGCTCTCATTCCTCTTGTACTCATCCACGGATCAGCGGTAGAGCGGTGCCCTCCTTACGGGGAGTTAGTTCAGTTGGTTAGAACGCCGGCCTGTCACGCCGGAGGCCACGGGTTCAAGTCCCGTACTCCTCGCCACTAAAAGCTCAGCAATCCTACGGGGTTGCTGGGCTTTTGTTTTTCCTCCGTCCCCTCATGTGCCCCTCCGGCGTGGCTAGCCGACGGCGGCGGCGCTGGAGCTGGAGTTGCGCGGACAGCTCGCTCCCCACGGAGCCGCGCCCACTGCGTAGCGCGGACGAGACGACGACAAAGCCGGGACCGGGCGCCTTGCGCCTTCCACGGCAATAACAGTCGCCGACTCGACGCAGCCGACCTTCCCCTCTGGGCAGTGGTGCGTAGCCGGTGGGTGCCGGGCTGAATGTCAGACGTGTGTCCTTTGCTCTCCTCGGAGGTGTCACTCCCAGGGGGCGTGGATGCGAATGACGCGAAGTGGGGCTGTCTGGCTGTGGCTGCTGTTGCCGGTCGCCGCATGGGCCGAGGACGTCCCAGAGGTGCCGCCCGTGGAGGAGGAACGGCGCCCACGAGACGAGGCATGGCGCAACCTGCTGCGCGTGGAGGCGACGACGCTGGCCTTTCTGCCGCACGCGGGCGTCGGCGCGGACGAGGGCTTCCTCCAGGTGGAGCCGACCCTCATTCTCGACGGAGGCGCGGAGTTCGGCCTCAACCTGGGCACGCCCGTGCGGTTGCGCCTCTGGGGCGGTGGAGGGGCCGCGGGCTTCATGCGGAAGGAGGACTGGGACAGTCTCTCTGATTGGGGCCAACTCGTGCGCGGCCTCAAGCTGGGCTCGAACGACGCGCCCGTGGGCGTCTGGTTCGGCGCGCTGGAGTCCTACAACCTGCTGTCCGCGCACCTCGTACGGCGCTACTCCAACCGAAGCAATCCCGACTACCACCCAGCGGGCGGCTTCCTCACGGGCACGCTGGGGCCCCTCTATACGCAGGCGTTCACCTCGGACGTGCTAGGCGCGCGCCTCATGGGGGCGGAAGTCGCGCTGGACCTGGAGCACGTCCTCTTCGGCCAGCCCCGCGCGCAGGGCCGCTACACGCTGGCCTTCTCTGCTGTGCATGACTGGGGGAAGGCCGGAGGTCGCGCGCCTCCGGTGACGCTGGCGCACCTGGACGCAACCGCCGTGGTGGTGGTGCGGCCGGGCTTCGAGGCCCACCTGCTTGCCGGTTGGGGAGGACGGCCCGGCGCGGGCGGCGCATGGGGTGCGGTGGTGGGCGCGGGCGCGGATGCGGTGACACCCACGCTGGATATGCGGCTGCGGTTGGAGGTGCGCAGGCAGCATGGCGGCTTCCGACAGGGATACTTCGGCCCGGACTACGAGTTGGCGCGCTTCAAAGCGGCGGGGACGGAGGGAATGCCACTGGCGGAGGCCCACTTCCCGGACGGGACTTCCGCCTATGGCGAGGCGGAGGTGGGCTGGGACGCGGTCCGCTACGGCGGCCTCTCCAAGCACCTGAAGCTATCGCTGGGCGCGGAAGCCTTCTCGTGGGGCCGCTTCGACGTGGACGGGCGCGTGGCGGTGCAGCTCTTCGCGCGCAGCCTCGAAGTGGCATTGAAGGGGCTCGGAGTGGGCATGGGACAGGCGGGGGCGCGCTACCTGGGGGCCGCCGAAGCCCGCTGGCGATTGCTGGGCGGGAAGCTCTACGCGGTGGGGACGGGCGGCTGGGCCTGCTCCGGTTCGGTGGACAGGTTGACTACGCTGCCAGCCTCTTGGTTGCGGCCCTCCGCTCGTATTCCACTGGGCTGACGTAGCCCAGGGCGGAGTGGCGCCGCTTCCGGTTGTAGAACAC
>NZ_RAWR01000140.1:0-28343 GCF_003986945.1 Corallococcus sp. AB018
GCCCGCTCCAGCTTCCGCATGTCGTATGCTGTCAGCCCCAGCTCGGCAGGGCTCCTTGCCGGTCGCATGCTCCAGAAACTGCGCATGCGACCCGGATTTGTCTCGGAACTTCTGGCGACCTACTTAGCTGATGAGGTCCCTCTCCTCTCGCTCGAACCGGGGCGGTACCATCCGTCCGCAATGGATTCCCCTTCCGAGCTGACTCCCACCGCCAGCCCTCCGGTCCCCGAGTCGCCGCGCCCCCGCGTGTGGTCGGTGCTGGTCGCGCTCGTGCTCCTGCGGGTGACGATCTTTGTTGGGACCATCATCGTAGCCGGCATCGCGGGGGCCATTGAGATTGCACAATCCGGCATCGACCCTCGGGACAGCGCTGCCATGGCGACGCTGACGGAGAAGATCAAGTACATGCCCTGGTTGCAGGTGGTGGCCGTGATGATCTCCAGCAGCCTGGGGCTCACAGCCGCGCTCCTGGGCGGCAGGCTGTCCCCGATTGCCCTGCGCGACCGGTTGCGCCTTCGAGTCGGAACTCCGCTGCCCGTATGGTCTTGGGGCGCCGCGCTGGTGGGTTGCTTGGCGATGGGGCAGGCCATGAAAAGTCTGGCTGTGCTCGCCGGATTCTGGGATTGGGCGGAGACACTGAAAGCATTGCATGTCACGAGTCAAAGCTCGGTCGTGATCTTTACGCTGTTCCTGGTCTTCGGCGCGTTGGTGGGAGGCACGGCAGAGGAACTCTTCTTCCGGGGCTATCTGCAGACGCGGCTCGTGGAGCGCTGGGGGCGTGCAGCGGGAATCGCGGGAGCTGCGACCCTTTTTGGCCTCATGCACCTGGATCCCATCCAAGCCCCCATGGCCCTGGTGGCGGGCTTGTTCCTGGGATGGCTCGCGGAGCGCACGGGAAGCCTGCGGCTCCCGGTGTTCGTCCATGTCTTCAACAACCTGACGTCGTTCCTGCTGTCTCGCTATGCGCCGCCCATCGCGCAGTTGCCGACCTCCGTGCACGTGACGCTGCTGGTCGCGTGCTCACTGGCGTTCGTGGGAACAGTGACAGTGCTGAGACGGATGGATGCTCGGTCCCCGGAGCCGCTGCTCACCGGGGCCTGAAACCCTCAGGGCCCCACGGCGCCGCGAGCCTCGCCGGTCGCATCCGGCAACTCCGCCGCCAGCTTCGCCCTCAGCGTGGCCACGATGTCCGGATGGTCTCCCGCCACGTCGCGCAACTCCGACGGATCCGACACCGTGTCAAAGAGCTGCACCCGCACTCCATCCGGAGTAGGCAGCTCCAACAGCTTCCACCGTCCCAGATACAAACCCCGGTGCCGCGCCCGGCGCACGGGGCCTTCCCACTCCGGCTTCAGCGCAATCTCGCCCGTGTCGCCCTCCACCATCGCAATGTCATACAGCCACGGATACGGCACGCGCACCGTCTGATACGCATGCCCATCCCTGTCGCTGAACCAGATATCCGTTTCAATCAGCGCGGGCACATCCGGCAACGCCTTGGGCTCAGGCCCCGGCCGAGCGAGCGGCGCCAACGAGCGCCCCCGGAATGACTCCGGCGCGGGCACGCCCAGCAAATCCAACACCGTCGGCGCCACGTCCAGCGAGCGCGCCCGTTGCGTCACCTGCCGCCCTGAAGCCACCTGCCCGGGCATCCGCACCACGAACGGGATGCGCAACCCCGCGCTGCCCCACAAATGATCACCGTGGCCTTGGCCCAGCCCTTCATCCTCCAGGTGCTCTCCGTGGTCCGAAACCAGCACCACCAGCGTGTCATCCCACCGGCCCCGCCGCTCCAGGTCCGCGCGCAAGTTGCCCACGAGCCCATCGAACGTGCGCACCCCCGCGTCGTAGTTCGCTCCCAACGCCGCGACATCCTCCGGCGTGGACGCGGGCGCCTCCGGATCCACCTCCATCCGAGGAGTCGCCCCGAACCGCCACGGCCCTCGATATCCCCGCTCCACGTACTTGCCCTCCAGCGGCCATGGCGCGGCGTACGGGAAGTGCGTGGACGACGCGAACACCACCACCGCAAACGGCGCGTCCTCCGGCAGCCCAGCCAGCACATGCCGCACCCGCGTGCGCAGCGGGGCAGGGTCCGTCAGCTCCGGGAACTCACCCCGTTCCTTGAACAGCCCCGGCGCCAGCGCCGTCCACGGCAGCAGCGCCACGTGGGTGATCAACATCCGCTGCCGCACCAGGTCCGGGAAGCGAAAGTCCGGCGCGGACACCTTCTGGAAGCCATACGGGAACCGCGAGAAATGATCCCCCGCGTAGTCCGCCACCACCGCCGTGCGGTACCCCTGCGCCTCCAGCGCTGTCGCCAGCGTGTTGAGCTTCGTCTCTCGCGCCTCGCGTCCCACCAGCGTGTGCACCACCGGGTGCTCGCCCGCGTACTGTGACGTGAGCAGCGTCGTCCACGACGGCGCCGTGCGCGGCACCTGCACCACCGTGTCGTTGAAGCGCGTGCCCTCCTCCATCAACCGGTCGATGTTCGGCGACGTGGGCCGCGAATAGCCGTTGCCCGACAGGTGGTCCGGCCGCAGTCCGTCCGACGCCAGGATGAGCAGGTTCGGCCGCGCACGTCCGGTGGACTCCGGCCCCTGCTCCGTCCGCGTCAGCCCCAGCCCCGTGAAGCCCGCCACCGCCGCCGCGGCCGTCACGCCGCCCAGCACGCCGCGCCAGCGGGATGACTCCGCCAGCCACCGTCCCACCACCGCCAGCACGCTCAACACCGGCAGCACCCACGCCGCGAACGTCCACCCCGACGGCTGCGTGCCGCTCAGCCCCCGCAGCACCGCCGCCGTCACCTCCGAGCGCTCGTACAGCGTCGCCGCGTACAGGTGCGGATGCCGCGCCATGTCCGCCGCCACCAGGAAGCCCTCCACCACCAGGCACCCCAGGCCGCTCAGCCAGAACACCGCGCGCCGGCTCCGCTCCGCCGCCCACAGCCCGGCCCCCAGCAGCGCACCCAGTAACAGCCCCACCACGCAGTACGCGCCCAACAGCCGCGCCACCTGCCACAACACCACGCTCCGCCACTCGCTCCACACGTACTCCGTGACGACGCGGCTCTCGTTCCCCTGGTAACCCAGTTGCATGTTCAGCAGGGCACAGAGCGTGTAGAGCGCCAGGAAGACGAGCAGGCCCGCCCGGCAGCCCAGCAGGAGGGCGCGAGCGAGCGTCGGCGGTGTACGGGCGAAGGCGGGCATCCTGGGGCAGCGTGGTCACGAATCCCACGGCGGCCACCCCATGGCCGGAGGGAGTGCCCACGCCCGGACGGACGGGGGGCTGGAATTCCGCTCCCGGTGTCTCCCAGGCCGGTTTTCCGGGCCCTGGATCCATCGCGGCTCCGCTGTTTTCACCTGCGCCGTTACTGGACTGGCGAGCAGGGGTTGCGGGCTCTAGTGTTCGGGCGCCTCTTTCTTCACCGGGAGCCGGAACGCCCATGTCCTTTACCCACCTTCACCTCCACACCCTCTATTCGCTGCTGGATGGGGCCATCCGGATGAAGGACCTCATCAAGACGGTGAAGGAGAAGGGCATGTCGAGCGTGGCCGTGACGGACCACGGCAACATGTTCGGCACCATCGACTTCTACAAGAAGGCCAAGGACGCCGGCATCAAGCCCATCCTCGGCCTGGAGGCCTACGTCGCGGGCCCCAAGGGGCGCGAGGACCGTTCGGAGAAGGTGGCCCACCACCTCATCCTCCTGGCCAAGAACGCGGAGGGCTACGCGAACCTGCGCTACCTGTCCTCCACCGCTTACATGAACGGGTTCTACTACCACCCGCGCATCGACAAGCAGGTGCTCGCGGAGCACAGCAAGGGCCTCGTGGGCCTCACCGCGTGCCTGGGCGGTGAAGTCACGAGCGCGTGCTTCCGCGGCGACATGGACAACGCCCGCCGTGTGGCCGCTGAATACAAGGGCATCTTCGAGCCCGACAGCTTCTACCTGGAGGTCCAGTCCAACGGCATGGTCGAGCAGGACAAGGCCAACGAGAACCTGAAGCAGCTGTCTCGTGACCTGGACATCCCGCTCGTCGCCACCGCGGACGCGCACTACATCAAGCGCGAGGACGCCAAGGCGCACGAGCTGCTCATGTGCATCGCCAGCGGCAAGACGCTGGCGGACAACAAGCGCCTGCGCCACTCCACCGACAAGCTCTACGTCACGAGCCCGGAGGAGATGCTCGGCTTCTTCTCCGACTCTCCGGAGGCCGTGCACAACAGCATGCGCATCGCGGAGATGTGCAACGTGGAGCTGAAGCTGGGCAAGCCCATGCTCCCCACGTTCAAGGTGCCGGATGGCCACACCCCGGACACCTTCATGTCGGAGCTGTCCTATGAGGGCCTCCGCCAGCGCTTCAAGGAACTGGAAGGCCAGTACCCCATCGACCGCGAGCAGTACCAGGCGCGCCTCACGCTGGAGCTGGGCGTCATCCAGCGCATGGGCTTCTCCGGCTACTTCCTCATCGTCCAGGACTTCATCAACTGGGCCAAGGACCACAACATCCCGGTGGGCCCGGGCCGTGGCTCCGGCGCCGGTTCGCTGGTCGCCTACGCGCTGCGCATCACCGACCTGGACCCCATCCCGTACAACCTCCTCTTCGAGCGCTTCCTCAACCCGGAGCGCGTGTCGATGCCGGACTTCGATATCGACTTCTGCCAGGACCGGCGCGACGAGGTCATCAAGTACGTGGGCCGCAAGTACGGCGAGATGAACGTGGGGCAGATCATCACGTTCGGCTCGCTCAAGGCCAAGAGCGTGCTGCGCGACGTCTGCCGCGTCTTCGGCCTGCCGTTCAGCGAAGGCGACCGCATCGCCAAGCTGGTGCCCGAAGTCCTCAACATCACCTTGAAGGAGGCCATCGAAATGGAGCCTCGCCTCAAGGAGATGATCGAAAAGCCCCAGAACATCGGTGAGGTGGAGGGCAACCCCGTCACCACCAAGGACGTGCTGGAAATCGCGCTCGCGCTGGAGGGCCTGCACCGCCAGCCCGGCATGCACGCCGCGGGCGTGGTCATCGCGGACAAGCCGCTCTGGGAGTTCGTGCCCGTCTACCAGCCGCCCGGCGAGAAGATCCTCATCACCCAGTTCGCCAAGGACGAGGTGGAGGCCGCGGGCCTGGTGAAGTTCGACTTCCTCGGCCTGAAGACGCTCACGGTCATCCAGCACGCGCTGGACCTGGTGAACCGCAACCACGGCAAGGACATCAAGCGGCACGAAATCCCGCTGCACGACGAGAAGATGTGGCAGTTGATGGCGGAGGGCGACACCGCCGGCGTCTTCCAGATGGAGTCCAGCGGCTTCACCGAAATGGTGATGAAGCTCAAGCCCACCTGCTTCGAAGACGTCATCGCCGCGGGCGCGCTCTACCGCCCGGGCCCGCTGGACGCCGGCATGGTGGACGTCTTCATCAACCGCAAGCACGGCCGGGAGAAGGTGTCCTACCCGCACCCGAACCTGGAGCCGGTGCTCAAGGACACCTACGGCGTCATCGTCTACCAGGAACAGGTGATGCAGATCTCCCAGGTGCTGGGAGGCTACACCCTGGGCCGCGCCGACCTTCTTCGCCGCGCCATGGGCAAGAAGAAGGCCGAGGTCATGCAGGCCGAGCGGGCCGGCTTCCTCGAAGGCTGCAAGATCAACAACGTGGACCTGAAGGTCGCGGGCGAAATCTTCGACCTGATGGAGAAGTTCGCCGAGTACGGCTTCAACAAGAGCCACTCCGCGGCGTACGGCCTGGTCACCATCCACACGGCGTGGCTCAAGGCCCACTACCCGTGCGAATTCATGGCCGCCCTTCTCACCAGCGAGAAGGACAACACCGACAAGGTGGTGAAGCACATCGGCGAGGCCCGCGAGTCGGGCACGCAGGTGCTGCCGCCGGACGTGAACCTGTCCGACCTGGCCTTCGGCGCGGTGGAGGGGAAGATCCGCTTCGGTCTGGGCGCCATCAAGGGCGTGGGCGAGGGCGCCATCGAGTCCATCCTGGAGGCGCGCAAGGAAGGCCCCTTCAAGAGCCTCTTCGACTTCTGCGAGCGCGTGGACGGCCGTCGCGTGAACCGCAAGGTGCTGGAAGCGCTGGTCAAGGCCGGCGCCTTCGACTTCGAGAAGCGCCCCCGCGCGCAGCTCTTCGAGACCATCGAGCGCGCGATGAACCGCGGCTCCTCCAGCCAGAAGGACAAGGCCGCGGGCCAGAGCTCGCTGTTCGGCATGCTCTCGGGCCCTGCGTCCGCCGGCACCGGCCTCAAGGATGACTACGCGGCGGTGGAGGAGTGGCCGGAGAAGGAGCGCCTGGCCTTCGAGAAGGAGTCCATCGGCTTCTACGTGTCCGGCCACCCGCTGTACCAGTACGAGAAGGAGCTCAAGCGCTACGCGCGGCCCATCACCGCCGTGCAGCGCGCGCGCCGCGACGAGAAGCTCACCGTGGCGGGCATCATCACCGTGCTGCGCGAGCGCCCCACCAAGACGGGCAAGCGCATGGCGTGGGTCACCATCGAGGATTTGTCCGGCTCCACGGAGCTGGTGTGCTTCCCGGGCAAGGACGGCACGCGCAACGTGATGGGCAAGGACGGCAAGTGGGCCAAGCAGGGCCCCAAGCCGGGATACGAGCACTGGGAGCACCTGCTCAAGTCGGACGACCCCATCCTCGTCACCGGCACCGTGCAGATTTCCCAGCGCGACGAGAACACGCCCACCGCGGAGCTCATCGTCGACGACATCCAGAGCCTCAAGGCCGTGCGTGAGAAGCGCACCAAGCGGCTGGAGCTGCGGCTGCCCGCGGAGATCGTCACGGAGGAGCGGCTGGCGAAGCTCAACGAGCTGGCGAAGAAGTACGCGGGCGCGACCCCGGTGGCGGTGAGCGTGTTGTTCCCCGGGGAGGCGGAGGCGCACATCTCCGGCACCACCCTCAAGGTGCAGGTGAACGACGATTTGCTCCTCGCCGTGGACCGCCTCTTCGGGCAGAAGGTCGTCGAGTTCGGCTGATTTCGAAAGGAAGCGACTCCATGGCGGACAGCGTGTTCAAGGATGGGCTGCTCAAGGGCAAGACGGCGTTCGTCTCCGGCGGCAGCAGCGGCATCAACCTCGGCATCGCCACCGCGTTCGTGAAGGCGGGTGCGAAGGTGGCCATCAACGGCCGCAACGTGGAGAAGCTGGAGGGCGCGGTGAAGGGCCTCCAGGCCCACGGCACCGCCATGGGCGTGGCCGCGGACGTGCGCGACTACGCGTCCGTGGAGAAGGCGTTGCAGCAGGTGAAGGACGCGTACGGTGAGATCGACGTGCTGGTGTGCGGCGCGGCCGGCAACTTCCCCGCGCCCGTGCTGGGCATGTCCTCCAACGGCTTCAAGGCGGTGATGGACATCGACGTGCTGGGCACCTTCAACGTGTCCCGCGCCGCCTTCGAACACCTGCGCAAGCCGGGCGCCGCCGTCATCAACATCTCCGCGCCCCAGGCGTACCTGCCCATG
Source organism: Corallococcus sp. AB018 (assembly GCF_003986945.1). NCBI lineage: Bacteria > Pseudomonadati > Myxococcota > Myxococcia > Myxococcales > Myxococcaceae > Corallococcus > Corallococcus sp. AB018. Next base: position 7,474 of record NZ_RAWR01000140.1, read on the forward strand.
GCCATGCAGGCCCACGTGTGCGCCGCCAAGGCCGGCGTGGACATGCTCACCCGCGTGCTCGCCATCGAGTGGGGCGGCACGGGCGTGCGCGTCAACGCCATCACCCCGGGCCCGATTGAAGGCACGGAGGGCATGAGCCGCCTCGCCCCGTCGGAAGGCGCCCGGCAGAAGCTCGCGGAAGCCCTGCCGCTCCAGCGATTCGGAAAGCCGGATGACATCGCCCGGCTGGCCTTGTTCCTGGCGTCGGACGCCGCGTCGTACATCACCGGCTCCATCATGGTCTGCGACGGTGGCCAGTCCCTGCTGGGCGGTGCCGCGGTGCTTCAAGCCATCAACGGCTGATTCCAGTTGATGTGCAAACTTCCGGCCCTGCTTCGCGGTGGCCGGAGGATGTCTGCTAGAAAGCGATGCAACCCCGCGTGAGGCGAATGCTGGCGCGCGGGGCTGCTCGCTGGACGGAGACATTCATGTCCCCACGGATTGCTGTGCTCGCCCGCTGTCTGGGGTTGAGCGTGCTGTGTCTGGGCCTGTCGCTGGGCTGCAAGGATTCTGGAACCCCGCCGCAGCCTCCTCCGGAGGTGGAGAGCGTGGTGGACGCGGCGGCCTCCACGGTGGTGGTGGACCGGCCCACGGGGGTGCTGGCGAACGGCGTCGACGCCGCGGTCGTCACGGTGACGGCGCTGCGCAAGGCGGACGGCTCGCGGCTTTCCGCGCGCGCGGTGTCGGTGACGGTGGAAGGGGAGGGCGCCTCCATCCAGGAGTCCGCGGTCATCACCAACATCCAGGGGGAGGCCCAGACGCGGGTGATGTCCACGGTGCCGGGCGTGAAGACGGTGAAGGCGTCCGTGAAGGACGACACCGGCAAGATGGTGCAGCTCACCCAGACGGCCACGGTGGAGTTCGCCGACGTCAGCACCGTGAAGACGCTGGCGTTCCGCTCGGCGCTGCCGGATGGCGTGGCGGGCGAGCCGCTCAAGCTCCTGGTGGTGGAGGTTCGGGACGGCGCCGGCGCGGTGGTGACGGACAGCACGGCGGAGGTGACGCTGTCGCTGGGCTCCGGCGGCATCGTGTTCCCGGAGGGCCAGATGACGGTGACCGCGGTGAACGGCGTCGCGACCTTCCGGGACGTGGTGCTGAAGAAGGCGGGCGGGGGCTACTACTTCATGGCGAACGCCGAGGGCTTCGAGCCCGTGGCCAGCACCGTCTTCACGGTGGCTCCCGGTGCGGTGAAGGGGGTGGGGCTGGACCGCTTCCTGGACAACGTCACGGTGGGCGTGGCGGAGGCCCAGGAGGTCACGCTGGAGGACCTCCATGGCAACGCGGCGACGAACTACACGGGCACGGTGACGCTGACGTCCACGGACGCGGCCGCGACACTGCCCTCCCACACGTTCACCGCCACGGATGCGGGCAAGTTCAAGTTCCAGGGCATCACCTTCCGCACGGCCGGGCCCCAGTTCCTGACCCTCGCGGACAGCGCGGGCGCCTTCTCCTTCGAGTTCAGGGTGATGGTGTCCGCCGCGGCGGCCTCGAAGCTGGCGTTCACGCAGCAGCCGGCCACGAGCGTGTCGACGCGCGCCTCGCTGGGGACGGTGAAGGTGGCGGTGCTGGACGCCTTCGACAACCCGGTGTCGGTGACCGGGCTGGCGGTGAATCTGTCGCTGCCTGCGGGGGCCTTCACGCTCGCGGGGACCGTGAGCGCGGCGCCGGTGGACGGCGTCGCGACGTTCACGGGGTTGAGCATCGCGGGGCATGGGACCACGCACCTGGTGGCCTCCGCGCAGGGCCTGCAGGACGTGAGCAGCGCGGACGTGCAGGTGGTGGACGACGTGGCGCCCGCGAAGCCGGTGCTGACGCAGACGGGGGCCACGGAGACGGGCCTCACCGTGCAGTGGACGGGCGTGGGCGATGATGGCGCGCAGGGGCAGCTGGCGTCGCAGGAGCTGCGCTACTCGACGTCCGCCATCACCACGGACGCGGCCTTCAACGCGGCGACGCCGGTGACCGTCGCTGCTCCGGTGCCTCCGGGCACGGTGCAGTCCGCGACCCTGACTGGTCTGGCGCCGGGCAAGACGTACCACGTGGCGCTGAGGGCCACGGATGCGCACGGCAACTCCGCGCGCTCGGACAGCCTCGCGGTGTCCACGGTGAACGCGGCGGTGACGCAGCTGGCTTTCACGACGCAGCCTTCGAATGGCACCGCGGGCTCGGCGCTCGCGAACGTGGCCGTGTCGCTGCTGGACTCGCGCGGTGATGTCGTCCCCGACGCCACCACCGCGGTGACGCTGAGCCTCACCGGCCAGTCCGGCTTCCAGGCCGTGACGGTGGCGGCGGTGGATGGCGTGGCGACCTTCTCCGGCCTGCGCGTGGACATGGCGGGCACGTTCACGTTCACGGCCACGGCGGGCGCGCTGACGCAGGGGAGCCAGTCCTTCACGGTGGGCGCCGGTGCGGCGGCCAGGCTCGTGCTCTCGGCCTTCCCGGACCCGATTGACGCGGGCGACGCGAACGACGTGACCGTGTCCGTGACGGATGCCTTTGGCAACCGCATCCCGGACTACGTCGGCACGGTGCACTTCACGTCCTCGGACGCGCAGGCGGAGCTGCCTCCGGACGCGGACTTCGCCCCGGCGGACCAGGGCGAGAAGACCGTCTCCGGCCTCGTGTTCAAGACGGCGGGCACGCAGTCGCTCACCGCCACGGACACCGCGACCCCGGCCCTCACCGCGACGGTGAACGCGGAGGTGCGCGCCAGCACGGCCGTGTCCTTCGAAGTCGTCGCGAGCGCGGGCCCCTTCGGCGCGGGCCAGTCGCTGAGCTACGAGCTGGTGGCGCGTGACACCTACGGCAACGTGGCGAAGGAGTACGCGTCCACGGTGACGTTCTCCTCCTCGGATGCGCAGGCGGTGCTGCCCGGCGCGTATACGTTCACCCTGCTGGACGAGGGCCGGCACACCTTCAGCGTGGAGTTGCGCACCGCGGGGGACCAGTCCGTCACCGCGGAGGACGTGGCGGACCCGTCGCTCACGGCCTCGCATACCTACTCCATCATCCCGGCGGCCGTGGGCCACCTGGCCTTCGTCTCGGCGCCCACGACGGGCTCGGTGCGGCAGGACCTGGCGGCCATCGAGGTCGCGGTGGAGGACGCCTACGGCAACACCCTCACCGACGCGGCGGCCGACGTGCAGCTGGCGCTGGTGGGCGGCAGCTTCGCCCAGGGCATCCCCACGCGCATCACCGTGGACGGCGTGGCCACCTTCGGGGAACTCAGCATCATCGACGAAGGCACGTACCAGCTCCAGGCGAGCGCGGACGACTTCCAGACCGTCACGTCGGCGGACCTGATCATCTCCGACACGCTGGCGCCGGCCGCCGCGACGGGCTTCACCGCGACGTCGGTGTCTGGTGACAGCATCCAGCTGGACTGGCAGGCCCCGGGTGATGACGACGTGCTGGGCACGGCCGCTCGCTACGAGCTGCGCTACGCCACGTCCGCCATCACCGGCGCCACCTTCGACTCGGCCACACTCGTGACGGGCATGGCGGCGCCGAAGACGGCGGGCTCGGCGGAGTCCTTCACCGTCACCGGCCTGACGGCAGCCACGACGTACCACTTCGCGCTGAAGACGTTCGACGGCGCGGGCAACGCCAGCGCGCTGGCCACCGCGAGCACCGCCACCACCAACCCGTGCAGCGGCTACGTGTGCACGCCGCCCGCGTCCCAGTGCGCGGAGGACGGCACGTCGCTGGAGGTCTACGCGTCGGTGTGCGTGGTGCAGAACGGCGCGCCGACCTGCGTGGACGGCGAGATGACGCTCCAGGCCTGCCCCGGCGCGGACGCGGTCTGCTACGCGGGCGCGTGCACCAACGCGCCGCACCCGGGCGCGGGCGAGCTGGTCCTCTCGGAGGTGATGCACTCGCCGTCCGCGGGCACCACCGAGTACCTGGAGCTGACCAACACCACGTCGAAGCTGCTGGACGCCAACGGCCTGGTGGTGGACCTGGTGGACGGCGCGGGCACGGCCACGTCCATCACGGTGAACCACGGCCACGCGCTGCTGGTGCCGGCGGGGGGCCGCACGGTGCTCGCGCAGAACGCGAACTTCGGCACCAACGGCGGCGTGGCGGCGAACGACGCCTGGGGCACGGACAAGTCCATGGACAGCACCGGTTCCATCACGCTCAAGCAGGGCTCGGTGACGGTGGACAGCCTGACGTACACGAGCGCGTTCCCCCAGACGACGGGCCGGGCCATGAGCCTCGCGTCCAGCATCATCGGGACGAAGGGCAGCAGCCACGCCTGGTACTGGTGTGACTCCACCGGCAGCCTGTCGGGCGGGGACCGGGGCACGCCGGGCCAGGCCAACGACGACTGCGGCCTGAACGTGGAGAAGCCGCTCAACTACTGCGCCATCCAGTACCCGAAGACGTTCCCGTCGCCTGACGGCGCGTACCCGACGGCCATCAACCCCAACGACAGCTACGACATCTTCAGCCAGTTCTACAGCTACGACGTCACGACGCGGAACACGCAGGGCAACGACTCCTACCCCCGCATCGAGGCTCAGCTGGGCTACGGCACGGATGCAACCAACCCCGCGGGCTGGACGTGGACGGCGGCGGCCTTCAACCCGGGCTTCACCACGCCGAGCTCCAACAACGACGAGATGAAGGGGGTCCTCCAGATTCCCACGGCCGGCACGTACAGCTATGGCTTCCGCTACCGGTTCACGGACGCGGGGGCGCCGTGGACGTACTGCGACCAGAACGGCATCGCGGTGCCGCCCGGGGGCACCTGGGGCACGGTGCAGGTGGGCAAGCCCGCGCTGACGAACCACGTGGTCATCAGCGAGTTCAGCGGCGGCAACGGCACGGGCACGGCCGCGACGGACGAGTTCATCGAGCTCTACAACCCGACGAACTCAGACGTGGACCTGTCCAATTGGCAGGTGGGCTACAAGTCCGCCACCGGAACCTCTTGGAGCTCGACCGTCACCATTCCGGCTGGAAAGGTCATCCGTGCCCACGGCTACTTCCTCCTGGGCGGGGCGAACTACAGCGGCACGGCCGTCAAGGACGTCGGCTACACCTTCGACGCCTCGGCCTCCACGACCGCCGGTGGCCACGTCCGCATCCAGCGCCTCGTGAGCGGGACGTACGTGGACGTGGACCTGCTGGGATGGGGCACCGGGAATTCCCCCGAGGGTAGTGCGGCTCCGGCCCATCCGGCGGTGGGCGGCAGCCTGGAGCGCAAGGCCGTCTCCACCTCCACCTCCACCACCATGGCCGTGGGGGGCGCGGACGCTGCCCGGGGCAATGCGCAGGACACGGACAACAACAGCGCGAACTTCGTGACCCGCGCCGTCCGGCAGCCGCAGAACTCCCAGAGCCCGCTCGAGTTCTACTGACGCCTCCGTCCCACCTCTGAGAAGTCCCAGGAAGGCCGCCTCCGGCACGCACGCCGGGGCGGCCTTCCGCCTTTGGGGCACCGCCCGCCCGTCCGCCGCCCGACGGACGGGGCAGGGGAGGGCGTCCACTGCCCGGCAACCGCCCGCGCCACGCCACTCGGATGCTGCCAGTGAGGGCGGGGCGCATTAGCTTTGAGCCCTTTGCAGCACACCCACGGCTTGAGAGGAGCCCTTCCCGTGTCCGACCCCCTGGTCCCCGACGCCGCCCGTCACGTCACCTGCCCGCCGGAGGAGTTCCGCCGCGCGAGCGAGGAGGCCCTGGCCAAGGCCCGCGACGGCATCGCGCGACTGAAGACGCTGCCCGCCTCCACGCCCCCCAGGGACGTCCTGGAGCTGTTCGACGAGTCCTCCGCCGCGCTGGATGACGCCGCCGCGCGCGCCAGCGTCGTGCGCCACACGCACCCGGAGGCCGCCCTGCGCGAGGCCGCGGAGGCCGCCGAGCAGGCCATCGAGAACCTGGCCAACGACATCCGCATGGACCGGGGCGTCTACGACGTCCTCGCGGCCGTGAGCCTGGCCAACGAGGACGCCGCCACGCGCAAGTGGATGGAGAAGGTGCTGCGCGACTTCCGCCGCGCCGGCGTGGACCGCGACGAAGCCACCCGCGCGAGGGTGAAGGCGCTTCAGGAGGAGCTGGTCCGCATTGGCCAGGAGTTCAGCCGCAACATCAGCCAGGACACCCGCAAGGTGGCGCTGCCTCCGGCCGCGCTGGACGGCCTGCCGGAGGACTACGTGCGCGCGCACGCCCCCGGCGAGGACGGCCAGGTGCGCATCTCCACGGACTACCCGGACCTGGTGCCCTTCCTCACCTACGCGCGCGACGGCAAGGCCCGCGAAGAGCTCTGGCGCGCCAACCGCCAGCGCGGCTACCCCGCCAACGTGAACGTGCTCCAGAGCCTGGTGCAGAAGCGCCATGAGCTGGCCACGCTCCTGGGCTACCCCCACTGGGCCGCCTACGCCACCGAGGACAAGATGGTGCGCAGCGCGGACGCCGCGGGCACCTTCATCCGGAAGATCGCTGACGCGTCCGAAGAGCGCATGAAGCGCGACTACGCGGTGCTCCTGGAGCGCAAGCGCAAGGACGACCCGAAGGCGGACCAGGTGAACCCGTGGGACTCCGGCTACCTGGATGACCGCGTGAAGGCGGAGCAGTACGCCTTCGACTCGCAGACGGTGCGCCCGTACTTCGAATACACGCGCGTGAAGCAGGGCGTGCTGGACCTGACCGCGCGCCTCTTCGGCGTCACCTACCGCCCGGTGAAGGACGTGCCCGTGTGGCACCCGGACGTGGAGGCCTATGACGTCTACGAAGGCCAGACGCTCAAGGGCCGCTTCTTCCTGGACATGCACCCGCGCGCGGACAAGTACAAGCACGCGGCCCAGTTCACGCTGACGAGCGGCAAGTCAGGCAGGCGGCTCCCGGAAGGCGCGCTCATCTGCAACTTCCCCAAGCCCGGCACGGAGCCCGCGCTCATGCAGCACGGCGACGTGGAGACCTTCTTCCACGAGTTCGGCCACCTGCTGCACCACATCTTCGGCGGCCACACGAAGTGGGCGGGCCTGTCCGGCGTGCGCACGGAGTGGGACTTCGTGGAGGCCCCGTCGCAGATGCTGGAGGAGTGGGCGCGTGACGTGACGTGCCTGCAGACCTTCGCGAAGCACTACCAGACGGGGGAGGCGCTGCCCGCGGAGCTGGTGGAGCGCATGCTCGCCGCGGACGAGTTCGGCAAGGGCCTCTTCGTGCGCCAGCAGATGTTCTACGCGGCGCTCAGCCTGGAGCTGTACCGGCGCGACCCGAAGAACCTGGACGCCACCGCGCTCGTGCGCGAGCTGCAGGGCCAGTACATCCCCTTCCCGTACCTGGAGGGCACGTACTTCCACCTCACCTTCGGGCACCTGGATGGGTACTCGTCCAACTACTACACGTACATGTGGTCGTTGGTCATCGCGAAGGACCTCTTCACGGTGTTCCAGACGAAGGGCCTGCTCAACCCGGAGCCCGCGCAGGACTACCGCCGCGCGGTGCTGGAGCCGGGCGGCTCCGACGACGCCGCGCGCCTGGTGCACCACTTCCTCGGCCGCGACTACGACTTCCGCGCGTACGAGGCGTGGCTGAACAAGGCCGCGTAGGACGCTGACGACACGGCAGCCCCAGGAGGCTGGGGCTGCCGGTGCTCAGCGGAACGTCACTCCACCTTCGTCTGCTGCACGCGCCAGATCTCCTCCGCGTACTGCTTGATGGTGCGGTCGGAGGAGAAGATGCCCGCGCGGGCGACGTTGATGATGCACTTCTTCGTCCAGGACTCGGTGTCCTTGTAGGCGCGCGCCACGTCCTCCTGCTTCGCCGCGTAGGCCGCGAAGTCCGCCAGCACCAGGTAGCGGTCCTCGTTGAGCAGGCTGTCCACCAGCGGCTGGAAGAGGTTGCGGTCCTCCGGGGAGAAGAAGCCGGAGCGGATGAGGTCCAACGCCTCGCGCAGCTCCGTGTTGGACTCGTACACCTCGCGCGGCTTGTAGCCTGCCTTCTTGCGCGCGATGACCTCGTCCGCCGTGAGGCCGAAGAGGAAGAAGTTCTCGTCGCCCACCGCGTCGCGAATCTCCACGTTGGCGCCGTCCAGCGTGCCCAGCGTCAGCGCGCCGTTGAGCATCAGCTTCATGTTGCCCGTGCCGGACGCTTCCCAGCCCGCCGTGGAAATCTGCTCGGACACATCCGCCGCGGGGATGATGCGCTCCGCCAGGCTCACCCGGTAGTTGGGCAGGAACACCACCTGCAACCCCGTGGCGCCCGCGTCGCTGTTGACCACCTCCGCGATGCCGTTGATGAGCCGGATGGTCAGCTTCGCCAGGTGGTAGCCCGGCGCGGCCTTCGCGCCGAAGAGGAACGCGCGCGGCGCGATGACGCTGGACGGGTCGCGGCGCGCCTTCATCCACAGCGCCACGATGTGGACGGCGTCCAGCAGCTGCCGCTTGTACTCGTGCAGGCGCTTGATCTGCACGTCGAAGATGGCGTCCGGATTGAGCTGCACCCAGCGCAAATCCCTCACGTGCTGGGCCAGCTCGTCCTTGTTGGCGCGCTTCACCTCGCGGAAGGCCTTGCGGAACTCCGGGTCCTCCGCGTGCGCCTCCAGCTTCAGGAGTTGGTCCAGGTCCGTGGCCCAGCCCTCACCAATGCGGCTGGTGATGAGCTTGGACAGGCGCGGGTTGCACCACGCCAGCCACCGGCGCGGCGTCACGCCGTTGGTCTTGTTGTTGAAACGCTCCGGGTACATCTGCGCGAAGTCCGGCAGCACGTCGCGGCGCAAGAGGTCCGTGTGCAGCGCGGCCACGCCGTTGATGCTGTGGCTGCCCACCACGGCCAGGTGGGCCATGCGGATCTTCTTCTCCGAGCCCTCCTCCACCAGGCTCATCCGCTGCTGCTTCTCCACGTCGAACGGGTAGCGGATCTGCACCTGGCGCATGAAGCGCTGGTTGATCTCGAAGATGATTTCCAGGTGACGCGGCAGCAGCCGCTCGAACAGCGACACCGGCCAGCGCTCCATGGCCTCCGCGAGGAGCGTGTGGTTGGTGTAGCCGAACGTCTCCTGGGTGATGGACCACGCCTCGTCCCAGAGCAGGCGGCGCTCGTCCACCAGCACGCGCATCAGCTCCGCCACGCCAATGGCCGGGTGCGTGTCATTGAGCTGGATGGCCACCTTCCGGGAGAAGTCACGGAAGTCGTTGTGGTTCTTCAGGTAGCGCCGGACGATGTCCGCGATGGAGCACGCCACGAAGAAGTACTGCTGCTTGAGGCGCAGCTCCTTGCCGGCCTGGAACGCGTCGTTGGGGTAGAGGACCTTGGAGATGACCTCCGAGTCGTTCTTCTCCACCACGGACCGCTCGTAGTCACCGGCGTTGAACAGCAGCAGGTCGAACTCCGCGCTCGCGCGCGCCTGCCACAGCCGCAGCGTGTTGACCGTGTTGTTGCCGTAGCCCGCGATGGGTGTGTCGTACGGCACGCCAATCACCGTCTTGCCGCCCACCCAGCGCGCCACCGGCCGGCCATCCGGACCCTGGTGATGCTCCACGCGCCCGAAGAAGCGCACCGGCACCGCCTTCTCCGGCCGCACGATTTCCCACGGGTTGCCGAACTTCAGCCACTCGTCCGCGCGCTCCACCTGGTGTCCCTCCACCAGGTCCTGGGAGAAGATGCCGAACTCGTAGCGGATGCCGTAGCCCATGCCCGGGTAGCCCAGGGTGGCCAGCGAATCCAGGAAGCACGCCGCCAGCCGGCCCAGACCGCCGTTGCCCAGGCCCGCGTCCGGCTCCATCTCCAGGAGCTGGCTCAGGTCCACGCCGACTTCCTGCATGGCGGCGGCCGCGGCCTCGTACATGTTGAGGTTGAGCAGGTTGTTGCCCAGCGCGCGACCCAGCAGGTACTCCGCGGACAGGTAATAGGCGCGCTTGACGTCCTGCTCGTAGTAGGTGCGCGCCGTCTTCACCCAGCGGTCCGTGAGGCGGTCGCGCACGGCCAGCGACAGCGCCATGAAGCGGTCGTGCGGGGTGGCCGTCTCCGGGTTCTTGCCGCGCGAATAGCGCACGTGTTCGAAGAAGCCGCGACGGACGCTGGCCGCGTCGAGCCCGGTGCGGCCGCTGTCTTCGGGAGCTCCCGAGGCGGAGGGCGTGGGCGATGCGGGGCGCGCGGAGGCGGGAGGAGCCATAAGTCGGTCGTCTCGAAGGTCGCGAGGGGGTTGATGGACTGCGCAAGCGCCCGCGCTTTTGACGCGGGACGCCCATGACGGAAGGGTACCGTGTCACGCCAGCCCAGGGCAGGGGAAACCCTCGTCCCCTGCCGGGGTCGGCCGCTTCCCCCGCCAGGGAGGGAAGGTGCTCGGGGACCCGCCGTGACGCGGCGCGGCCCCAGGGCGTGTGAAGGCAAGCACATCCAATTCGTGGAAGGGCTGGAAGCGCGCGGAACTGGAGTAAAACGCTCGCGAATGTCCTTCCCCCTGGATGACCTGGAGCAGCGCATCGCCCTCACCCGGCCAGGGGACACGGTGCGGGGGCTGAGCTTCGCGGCGGTGCTGAGGCTCGTGCACCAGCGGCTGGGGCGTGACGCCGCGGAGCGCCTGCGCGCGCCGCTCATGCAGCGCAGCCCCGTGGACTTCTTCTCCTATCCGGCGGTGGATTTCCTGCGGCTGCTCGCCTTCGCGTCGGAGGCGCTCCAGCCGGAGTTCGGCACGCGCGACGCGGCCCTGCGGGCGTGCGGGCAGGCCATCGTCGGAACGTTCTTCGAGTCCACGGTGGGGCAGACGCTCCTGCGCCTCACCTCCGGCGGCGGAGACCCCAAGCGCCTGTACAGCAACGCGCCCGCGTCCTACTCCACCGCAGTGAGCTACGGGCAGCGCGAGTACCAGGCCCTGGGCGACAAGCGCGTGCGGCTGCTCTTCAAGGGCGACCTGCTGCCCGTGGAGGTCCACGAAGGCATCCTCATGGGCCCCCTCACCGCGGTGCACCGTGAAGGCAGTGTGCGGGGCTCCGAGCGGTGCCTGGGCGACTCCGAATTCATCATCGAGTGGACCTGACGGCTCGGCGACAAGCGACGGGCCCCGCTCCACCGTGAAGGGGAGGGGGCCCGGGGGCTTTCAACTCAAGACGCCTGAGGTTACTTCGTGGCGGTGGGCGGCGGGCCCGCCTTGCCGGCGACGGCGGCCACGGACACGGCGTCAATCTGCTGGGCCATGTCATGCGCCTTGGCGAGGAAGTCCGCCGTCAGCTCCTTGGGCAGCGGATCCGCGCGAGGGAACTTCTGGGTGAGCGGGTTGGCGTAGGTGCCGTTGCGCTTCAGGCCGAAGTGCAGGTGCGGGCCAGTGGAGCGGCCGGTGTTGCCGGAGTAGGCAATCACCTGCTTCTGCCGCACGCGCTGGCCGGCGCGCACGCCGTCACCGAAGCGCGACAGGTGCATGTACTGCGTCTCCATGCCGTTGGCGTGGCGCAGCAGCACCATGTTGCCGGCGGCGCCCGCGTTGCCCGCGGACACGACGGTGCCGTCCGCCACGGCCCACACCGGGGTGCCAATGGGCGTGCCGTAGTCCACGCCGTTGTGGTTCTTCAGGTACTGGAGCACCGGGTGGAAGCGCGACCCGAAGCTGCTGGTGACGTGCGCGTACTTCAGCGGGCTCTTGAGGAAGGTCTTCTTCGCGCTGGCGCCGTCCTCCTGGAAGAAGTTGGCCTCGCCGTTGGGCAGCACGTAGCGGAACACGCGCTTGTTGCCCACCAGGCCGCCTTCATACGTGGCCGCCAGCACCTCGCCGTAGCGCAGCACGCGGCCCTTGGAGACGAACTTCTCCACCAGGGCCTTCGCCTTGTCGCCCTTGCGCACGTCCCGGTAGAAGTCGATGTCCCACGCGAACACGTCCGACAGCACCAGGCCGATGGACGGGTCCTCGCCCGCGGCCAGCGTCGCCTCGTACAGGGACGAGTTGATCTCCAGCGACACCAGCGACACCTGCTTCTCCACCTCGATGGAGCGCTTGCTGCCGATGTACTTCTCACCGTCGCGGCGCACCTGCCACTCGTCCACGGTGCTCTGGCGGTAGTCGAAGAAGTCCAGCTCGCCGTTCTTCATCACCAGCCGGAACTGGTCGCCCACGCGCGACTTGCGGAAGTCGAACACGCCCTCCAGCGCGGAGATGACCGCTGTCACCTGCTCGTCGGGCAGCTGCGCGTCGTGCAGCGCACCCGCCAGCGTCTGGCGCGGCTCGATGCGACGGTTCTTGATTTCGAACTGGGTGGCGGCTTCGGACGTCGAAGCCACCCCGAGGGCGGCAAGGCAGAGGAGGGAAGCGGTCTTCATGGGGGGCGATACAGGAGTGTAGAGGACTGTTGGTCCTCCGCCCAAATCCTGACCGCACTTCCCAAGCCCGCCTGCCTGCTTCTGGGGCCCAGAGGCTCGGAAGGCTTACAGCTCCACTTTCTTTTCCGAGTGGTGCTGCCCGTCGTAGCGCAAGAGGGCCCCCTTACCGTCGTAGCGCGTGATGATGTTCACGGGCCGCCGCCACAGGGACTGGAGGTTGCGCAGCGTCTCCCGCGCGTAGTCGCCCTTCAGGTCCTGCCCGTCGTGCTTGTGCGCGAGCAGCAGCTCCGAGCGGTTCTCGTAGTTGCCATCCACGACTTCGATGATGGGCTGCCCGAAGTTGGTGAGCGACGTGAGCAGCTTGTTCTTCACCTTGCGGAACTCGCGGTCGAGGATTTCCCACGAGTTGCGCTTGTCGTTGAAGCCGTAGACGAAGAGCTTCTGCTGCTGGGCGAACTCGGCGGTGAGGAACGTGTCGATGAAGGTGATGTCGTTGTAGTGCTTGCGCACCTCGAAGATCTTCTCACGCCCCGCGCCCAGCTTCTTGTCCCAGGCCTGGCGTGCGCGAAGGTCATCGCACTCGTCCCACTCCTTGCCGAACTTGCCCTTGTTCCACCGGTCCTCGATGTCCCGCCACAGCTCGATGCCCAGCTTGTACGGGTTTATGGCGCCGGGGCGCACGCCCATGGTGCCGGAGTGGTGGTCCGCGTAGTCGATGATCTCATCGTCGCGCAGCGCCCGGCGGGTCATGATGGTGGAGTGCCAGTAGCTGGCCCACCCCTCGTTCATGATCTTCGTCTGGCCCTGAGGCGCGAAGTAGTACGCCTCGTCGCGAAGGATGGAGAGGATGTCCACCTCCCACGGCTCCAGCGGTGCGTGCTCCAGCAGGAAGTACAGCACGTCACGCTGCGGGCGCTCCGGGAAGCGCTTGCGCTGCTGCTTCTCGTCCTCGGCGCGCTTGCGCTGTGAGTCCATGAACTCGGAGGGGTTGATGAAGCCGCGCATGTACTCGCGGTTCACCTTGAAGCCCTCCACGCGCTCGTTGGACTTGGCCTCTTCTTCCGCGCGCTGCGGGTCCGGGTTGCGCCGGATGTGGGGCGCGTGCTGGTCGATGAGGTTCTCCAGCGACAGCGTCCGGTCGATGAAGTCCTCCACCTTCTCCACGCCAATCTTGTCCACCCACCGCCGGACGCGGGTGGCGTGATTGGCCATGTCATCAATCATCCGGCGGTTGGTGTGCCGGAAGGAGAAGTTGTTCTTGAAGAAGTCGCAGTGACCGTAGACGTGGGCCATCACCAGCTTCTGGTCCACCTCCGGATTGCTCTCCATCAAGTAGGCGTAACAGGGGTCATTGTTGATGACGAGCTCGTAGATTTTGGAGAGCCCGTACTCGTACCCCTTCGCCAGCTGCTCGTACTCCATGCCCCAGCGCCAGTGGGGATAGCGGGTGGGGAAGCCGCCGTAGGCGGCCACCATGTTCATCTCGTCGTAGCTCACCATCTCGAAGACGGTGTCGAAGAAATCCAGGCCGAACTCCTTGGCGTAGCCGTGGATTTCATCCCGCAGCGCTGCGAGTCGCGGTGTGAGGCTCTTGGGCATGGGGCGGTGGCTCCAGTGGGGGATGAGACAGAAGCGCTGGTGTCAGCGCCCCTTGCCGAGGAAGTCCTTGATGGAGGCGTAGATGGCGTCCTTGTCCGCGATCTCGCTCAGCGAGACGTTGTTCGTGTCACCCACCGCCTCGCGCAGGTCCTTGATGAACTGCCCGCTGCCGTAGGGGGACTCCACCTGCCCGTAGGCGAACTGGTTCACCTGCGGGAGGATGTCGTTGCGGAGCATCTCGATGCACTGGCGCGTGTCGTCCGCGCTCCAGTTGTCCCCGTCGCTGAAGTGGAACGGGTAGATGTTCCACGCGCTCTTCGGGTAGTCCGCCTGGATGATGTCCCGGCACAGCTTGTACGCGCTGGAGATCATCGTCCCGCCGGACTCGCGGGTGTGGAAGAACGTGTCGCGGTCCACTTCGCGCGCCACCGCGTCGTGGATGATGTAGCGCGACTCCAGACCCTTGTATTGATGCTTGAGCCACGTATCGAGCCAGAAGCTCTCGATGCGGACGATCTCCTTCTGCTCGTCCCCCATCGAGCCGGACACGTCCATCATGTAGATGATGACCGCGTTGGTTTCCGGCAGCTCCTGCAGCTTGTAGCTGCGGTAGCGCCGGTCCTCTCGCGTGGGGATGATGACCGGCATCTTCGGGTCATAGGTGCCGGTGGCGATCTGCCGCTTCAGGGCCTGCTTGAAGGTGCGCTTGAAGTGGCGCAGCGACTCCGGGCCCGTGGTGTTCACGCCCGTGTACTTCACCTTCTGCGTGACGATGCGCTCGTTCTGCCGCCGTTCAATGCGCGGCAGCTGGAGCTCTTCGCCAAGAATCTGCGCCAGCTCCTCCAGCGTGACGTCCACCTCCAGGGCGTGGTCTCCCTCGCCCTGGCCGGCCTGGTGCCCGTCCCCGGGCTCCACCGCCCCGGGGCCGAGCTGCTGACCCACCTCACCGTCTCCCTGTCCGACGCCGCCCTGCTCCTTGTGGCCGTACTTGAAGCGCGGGATGTCGATGAAGGGGATGGGGATGCTGATGGCATCCTTGCCCTTCTTGCCCAGCATCTCGCCCTTCTGCACGTACTTGCGCAGGTTGGCTTTGATCTTCCCGCGGACGATCTGTTTGAAGCGGGAGTGGTCCTGGTGGATCTTCAAGGTCACGGTGTCACGTCCCTCTTGGACAAGGCGCTATCGCGTTACTCCTTGGCGTCACCGCGGGCGAAGATGCTGGCCACGAAGTTCAGCACGTCCGTGGAGCAGATCTCGCAGTACCCGTAGTTCTTCATCATCCGGTCCTTCACCAGGTCGATCTTCTCCTGGGTCTCCTTGTCCACGACGGACGACACCAGGTTCTTGAGCTTGATGCTGTCCTTCTGGTCCTCGAACAGCTTCAGCTCCAGCGCCTTGTGCAGCCGCTCGTTGGTCCGGTAGTTGAAGGTCTTGCCCTCCACGGCGAGCGCGCCGATGTAGTTCATGATCTCCCCGCGGAAGTCGTCCTTGCGGCTCTCGGGGATGTCGATCTTCTCTTCAATCGACCGCATCAAGCGCTCGTCCGGCACCTCGTAGATGCCGGTGTACTTGTTGCGGACCTTCTCCTTCTGGGTGAAGGCCTTGATGTTGTCGATGTAGTTGCCGCACAGCTTGCCGATGGCGTCCTCGTCGGCGCTGATGGCGCGCTGGACCTCGTTCTTGACGATGTCCTCGTACTCCTGCTTCACCGTGGTGAGCAGCTCCTTCATCCGCTTGCGCGCGTCCTCGGTGTTGATGAGGGAGTGTGTCTTCAAGCCGGCTTCCAGCTCGTTGAGCACCATGAAGGGGTTGATGCAGCCCTCGCCCTTGTCGCTCACCAGGGCGTTGGAGATTTTATCCTGGATGTAGCGGGCGCTGATGCCCTCCAGGCCCTCGCGCACGGACTCCTTGCGCAGCTCCTTGATGTTGTCCTCGGTGAAGTTGGGGAGCGTCTTGCCGTTGTAGAGCTTGAGCTTCTGAAGGAGCGACAGGTTGTGCTTCTTGGGCTCCTCCAGGCGCGTGAGGACGGCCCACATGGCGGCCATCTCCAACGTGTGCGGGGCGATGTGCTTGCCCTTGATGGCGCGGGAGTTGAAGTCCTTCTCGTAGATCTTCACTTCCTCGGCCAGCTTGGTGATGTACGGGATGTCAATCTTCACCGTACGGTCGCGCAAGGCCTCCATGAACTCGTTGTTCTCGAGCTTCTTGTACTCGGGCTCGTTGGTGTGCCCGATGATGACCTCGTCGATGTCCGTCTGAGGGAACTTCTTCGGCTTGATCTTGTGCTCCTGCGACGCGCCGAGCAGGTCGTAGAGGAACGCGACGTCCAGCTTGAGCACTTCGACGAACTCGATGACGCCGCGGTTGGCGATGTTGAACTCGCCGTCGAAGTTGAAGGCTCGCGGGTCGGAGTCCGAGCCGTACTCGGCGATCTTCCGGTAGTTGATGTCGCCGGTGAGCTCGGTGGAGTCCTGGTTCTTCTCATCCTTGGGCTGGAACGTGCCGATGCCGACGCGGTCCTTCTCACTGAAGATGAGCCGGTTGACGTGGATGTGGCCCATGACCTGGGCGAAGTCACCGCCGTACTGGGTCATCAGCTCCTTGAAGACGAAGCGGCAGGCGGGGCACAGCTCGCAGCCATTCGGAATCGTGTAGCCGGACTCCGGCGGGGACAGCTCGGAGAAGACCTTGTCGCGCCACTCGCGGGGGATGAGGTTGAGGGGCTCCTCGTTCATCGGGCACTTCATCTTCTCCTTCGTCACCGTGCCGTCCGGCTGCTTCTTGTCGGTGAGCCAGGAGAAGGTGTACGCGGCGCCCTCCGGCGTCTTCGAGTACTCCTCCATGCCCTTCTTGAGCAGGCGGGCGATGGTGGACTTGGACGAGCCCACGGGGCCGTGCAGGAGGATGACGCGCTTCTCCGTGCCGTAGCCCTGGGCGGCGGACTTGAAGACGTTGACCAGCTTCATCAGCGGCACGTCCAGGCCGAAGATGGCGTCGCGGCCGCCGAAGCGCTCGTCGCTGAAGAAGTGGTAGCGGGTGAGCTTCTTCTTGTTGTCGATGTACTCCGACTTCCCGTGGCTGAGGATCATGTCGTAGATCCTCTGGAAGGCGGTGCGGGTGACCTTGGGGTTCTTGCGGACGATTTCGAGGTAGTCCTCGAAAGAGCCCTCCCAGTTGAGTTCCGCGTAGGTCTTCACGTCCTGGAACGCGGCGATCCTGGAGACCCACGAGCCCTTCTCAGCGTCCTTCATGTCTCTCCCTCGTAGCCTCACAGGAGGACGCGAACGGTCGCGTGCTTCCGGGGGGCCAACATGGTGAACCTGGAGGGCTGGAAGGCCATTCCACACCCACTCCGAAGAGGTCCCAGGCGACGACAATCGCGATGCTTCAGCCCCTTCGGGACCCCGCCGCGGAGTGGGACCGCGCGTTCGGCTCGTGTCGGAGGGGAGCCGCCCTCCTCCACGGGGTGAAAAGGCACTTCGATTATAAGGACCCTGACGCGCGCTGGGAGGAGCCCCCCCGGTGCGATGTGTCCGGTCCCACCTCACCCAAGCGCGTACTTCCCGACGCTTGGGCTTCCGCCGGAGGACACCCCGTCCAGGCAGGCCCTCACTGTGGGGCGGCGTCCGTGTCCGCTCCACATGTCGGCATGACGGCCGGCGCACCGGTTCCGTCCCGCCCAGAAGGGTGCGTAACGGCGCGAATCCCATGCTGCCCGGGGAAGTGATTCCCGAAGAAGCACGGGGCAGGCGGGCGGGCACCGGGCAGGAGGGCGGGACGCTGGCTTGGCTTTGAGCCCTGCCTGCGTATCCTCGCGCGCGCCATGGTTCCCGCTTCGAGTCCCGCCGCCCTTGCTTCCCCTCCCTCCGCCGTGCCCGGTCTGTCCGCGGTGCCCGCCCCTCAGCCCGAGCCGTCCATCCGGTGGTTGGTGGGTCTGCTGCTCTTGGCGGCGCTGCTCCCCCGGTTGGGGGTGTTCTTCATCAACGAGAACCTCTTCGGTGACGCGGTGGTGCGCACGGAGCTGGCGGAGCGGTGGCTGGCCGATCCCCACGTCATCACGTCCTACAAGGACGGCACGTATCAGTTCGGCCCCCTGCACCTGTACCTGGTGGGCGCGGTGCTGTCGGTGTTCGAGCGCGACGTGGCGGGCCGGCTGGTGAGCCTGTTGTTCGGAGTGGCGTCGGTGGTGCCGCTGTTCGCGCTGACGCGGCGGCTGTTCGGCTGGCGCGCGGGCGTGGCGGCGGGGCTGGCCTTCAGCGCGTGGGGCATGCACCTGCAGTTCTCCACCACCGCGGGCAGCGAGTCGGTGTCGCTCTTCTTCATGCTGGCGGTGTTCGCGCTGGTGGCGGAAGGGGTGGAGGAGAACCGCTTCCAGCCGCTGTTCTGGGGCGCGGTGCTGCTCAACTTCGCGTGCGCGCTTCGCTACGACGCGTGGCTGTACATCCCGCTCATCACGGTGGCGCTGGTGTTCAGCAGCGAGGACCGGGTGGCGTCCCTGACGCGCGCGGTGGGCTTTGGGCTGGTGTGCCTGCCGTTCCCGCTGTTGTGGATGCAGGGCAACGAGCTGGCGCACGGCGACCCGTTCTTCCCCATCAAGGCGGTGGAGGACTTCCACAGGCAGTGGGTGGCAGACTCGGGTGGTGCGGGGGGCGCGCTGGGCTGGCGGTTGCAGCAGCTGGGGTTCTGGCCCGCGGTGGCGCTCTTCACGCTGACGCCCGGCGTGGCGCTCCTGGGCGGGGTGGGCATGGCGCGCGCGTGGAAGAAGCACCCGGAGACGCGCTGGCTGGTGGTGATGGCGGTGGTGCCCGCGCTGTACTTCACCCTGCGCGCGGCGGTGCTGCTGAGCTTCGTGCCCCTGGCGCGCTTCACGGTGACGCAGCTGGTGCTCCTGCCAGTGTTCATGGCGCCGGGCCTGGCGGCATTGGTGGGCAACAAGGGGCCCTTCGCGCGCCGCGCGGTGGTGGGCGTGAGCGCGGTGCTGGCGGTGGTGATGCCGGTGGCGCTGGGCATCTACACGTTCCGCACCGAGGGCGGGCTGCACGACTCGCTGCGCCCGGTGAGCCCCACGTCCACGAACCCCGTGGCGGTGATGCAGGTGGCGCGCTTCCTCAAGGAGGAGGTGGCGGCGAAGGGCGGCGCGGCGGCCATCGACGATGACCCGAGCTACATGGACCTGCAGGTGGCCTTCTTCTCCACGCTGCCGGAGATGCGCATGGCGCGCGTGCGCTGGGACACCTTCCGCCAGCGCCTGGCTGACGCGCGGCCGGACGTGCTGGTGCGCTTCGACGGCGGCAAGCTGGTGAAGGACCCGGGCGTGAAGCTGGACGGGCGCACGCTGACGCTCGACGGCGTGGCGTACCAGGAGCAGGACGGCTTCTCCGCGCCGCTGCACGTGTACCGGCGCCAGCCGTAGTTCGTCAGCGATTCCCGGAGGTGCTGCTCAGCCCTCCGGGTTGTAGTTGTCGTCGTAGCCGTCGTCGTCCTTGGGGCGGTGCGCGTCCAGCCAGCCCTGCAGGATGAACTGCGCGGCGAGCTGATCGATGACCTCCCGCCGCTTCTCCCGGCGCACGTCCGCCTCCAATAGGGTGCGCTGGGCGGCCACGGTGGACAGCCGCTCGTCCCACAGCTCCACGGGCAGTCCTGTCGCGCTCTCCAGCACCTGCGCGAACTTGCGCGAGGCCTCCGCGCGGGGGCCCTCCGTGCCGTTCATGTTGAGGGGCAGTCCCAGGACGAAGCGCGTCACCTCGTGTTCCTTCACGAGCCGGGACAGCTCCGCCAGGTCCCCCTTGAGTGACGTGCGCCGCACGGTGGTGACCGTCTGGGCGGTGAGCCCCAGTCCATCCGAGACGGCCACCCCGATGGTCTTGGTGCCGTAGTCGAGCCCGAAGGTGCGCATGGGCGCGGGACTCTAGCCGCAATCCTCCGCCGCGGACCGACCCGTCCGTGGGTGGGGACGCGGCTGGCGGCCCCCTCGGGCCAACCCCGCGTTTCGACTCGCCCCGCGAGCCGGACTGCCCGGCACCGCCGCTGCAATGCCTGTCCGCGTCCGAAGAGACGGCGCGCGGCACCTGGCAGCACCCACTTCAACCCGTCGCGCGGGAGTATCGATGCTCGACATCCTGAAAGGCGTGGCGAACCTGCTGGGCGGTCCCATGGCCGCCGTGACCGACCTGGCGGGGGACGCCCTGGGGCTTCCGCCCGTCCTCACGAACTCCATCAAGACGGCCGCGGGGGTGATGACCGGCAACGTGATGATGGCGGCCAGCGGCGCGCTGGGCGTGGCGGATGAGCTGAAGAAGAACCCATCCGCGAAGACGGAGTACTGCGCGCCCCAGAACGCGGCGAAGGCGGGCGCGGGCTACGCGAGCTCCGCTTCGTCCGGCGCTTCGCAGGCGGGAGGCACCTCCGGAAGCCGCAGCCCGCTGGACCCCAAGCTGCTGGACTACGCGGACTCGCTGCGCACGCTGGAGGCGAACTTCGGCTACCTGGACCTGCTGGACGGCAAGAAGGACGGCTCGCTGTCGCACGCGGACCTCCAGCGCATCTCGCAGGACAAGAACGTGTCGCCGTCGCTCCGGGACGCGGCGAAGTTCCTCGTCGACAACCGCGGCTTCTTCGAACAGGTGGACACGGCGAAGAAGAGCCTCCTGATGCTGAAGCTGCCGGGCCTGAACGATGACCGCATCGAGCTGGTGGGGCTCCAGCAGGAGTCCAAGCGACTGGCCGGCGAGTTCGCGAAGTACGGACGTCCGGAGCGGCCGGGCCGCCCGTCTCCCTCGCCTTCGGACTGCGCGCCTCCGCCGACGGACTGCGCGCCGCCCACCACCGGCGGTGGCTCCCGGCCGGGCAGCGGGGCAGGGCGGCCGGGCACTGGCGGCACGGGGCGGCCGGGCAGCGGCACGGGAAGCACGGACGGTGGCGTGTCGGGCCGGCCGGGCCAGGGCGGCGGAAGCACAGGGGGCACGGGACGGCCG
>NZ_RAWR01000141.1:0-28282 GCF_003986945.1 Corallococcus sp. AB018
GGAGGGCGGGGGAGCAGCGCTCAGGCCAAGCCCGAGCAGGGCCACGAAGGAGGGGAGCATGGGCGCGGGCAGTGTCGCAGCCCGCGCCCATCCACGCACCTGGGTGCCCTCTTCAGCGCGGCGGGGCGCCGGCCTTCATGCGGGCGAGCATCCGCTCGATGATTCCGAACAGCGCCTCGCGGTCGTCCTCGGGAAGCAGGCCCATCAACCGTCGGATGCCCGCGTCCGTCATCAACTGGATGACCTTGTAGATTTCACAACCCCGGTCGGTGAGCTTGGCGGTGACGGCGCGCCGGTCCTCCGCGTCCCGGCCGCGCTCCACCATGCCCATGTCCTCCAGGCGGTCCACCACGCCGGTGATGGTCTTCTTGGTGATGCCGATGCGCTGCGCCAGCACGCCCACCTGGATGGGGCCGTCCATGCCCAGCCACCCAAGCGCGTGCACCTGGGTGGGGGTCAGCCGCATGTCGTCGCAGAGGCTCGCCAGCGGGTCCCTCAGGGAGCGGAAGTGGGCCAGCTCCCGGATGAGCCCCATGAAGCGGCGCGAGTCCGGCGTGGACTGGTCCCCATCCTGGAGCAGGCGCTCCATCACGGCCTTCTCGTCAGCGGCCTCGTCCTTCCCCTCGGAGCGCACTTCGGACTCCGAGGGGGAGGTGATGGAGGTGGGTCGGCGCATCAGGCCGTCTCCACTCGAGCCGCGGCCGCAGCGGCCTCCCGCTCACGGTCCTGGTTGGACGGACCGTGCGCCGGGCCGGAGCCCCCCGCGAAGCCCGTGTCGCTGCCCTTGTCGCGCTTGAAGCGCGCGGCCAGCTGATCCAGCAGCGAGTACACCACCGGCACCACGCCCAGCGTGAGGAACGTGGAGGTGACGAGGCCTCCGATGATGGTGATGGCCATGGGCGCGCGCGTCTCCGCGCCGTCGCCCTTCGCGATGGCCACCGGGATCATGCCGGCGATCATCGCGATGGTCGTCATCAGGATGGGGCGCAGACGCACCGGAGCGGCCTCGAGGAGCGCCTCGTGCGCCGTGCGGCCCTTCTCACGGACCTGCAGCGTGAAGTCCACCAGGAGGATGCCGTTCTTCACCACCAGACCCATGAGCATGATGACGCCGATGAGGGCGAACATGGACATGTACTGGCCCGTGATCAGCAGGCCGCCAATGGCCCCGATGAAGGCGAAGGGCAGGGACAGCATGATCGTGAACGGGTGGATGAGGCTTTCGAACTGCGCCGCGAGGATCATGTAGATGAGGATGATGCCCAACAGCAGCGCGGTGCCGAACGCGGCCACGGACTTGCCCAGCTCCTTCGCGTTGCCTTCCAGTTCGCCCACGACGCTCTTGGGCAGTTCCGTGGAAGCGTAGCCCTGCATGTAGGTGATGGCGTCGGAGAGCGCGTAGCCCTCCTTGAGGTTCGCCAGCATGGTGATCTGCCGCCGCTGCGCCTGGCGGTCGATCTGCACCGGGCCCTCGGCGGGGACGATGCGGCCCAGGTTGCGCAGCTCCACCAGCTGCCCGGACGGCGCACGCACGGCCAGCTGGCCGAGCGCGTCCGCGGAGGCCAGCGTCTCCGGCGGCAGGCGCAGCTTCACCTCGTACGTCTCACCGCCCTCGCGGTAGTCCAGCACCTTGTCCCGGCCCAGGTAGGAGCGCAGCGTGGCGCCCAGGGACGCGGCCGGCACGCCCAGCGTGGCCGCGCGGTCGCGGTCCACCTGCACGTCGTACTGCGGCTTGCCGGAGCGGTACGTCATGTCCACGTCGGTGAGGCCCGGGTTCTTGAGCATCGCCTGTCGCATCTTCTCCGCGGACTCCGTCAGCTCCTTCCAGTTGTCGCCGCGCAGGTTGAACTGCACCTGCTGCGAACGCGCGCCACCACCTGAAACCGCGGCCACGTCCTGCACGGCCACCACGACACCCGGGGGCGCCTTGATGGTCTGGCGCAGGTAGGCCTTGAGCTCGCTCTGCTTGAAGGCGCGGTCCTTCACCGGCTTCAGGTTGATGAGCACCTCACCCTTGTGGACCTCCTCCTGCACGCCGCCACCGGCGGTGGTGAACGTGGAGGCGATGCCCGGCAGCGACCGCACCTGGGCCGCGAAGGTGTCCAGCTGCGTCTGGGTCTGGTGGATGGTGGACCCGATGGGCAGCTCCACCGTCAGCTTGATGTTGCCGTTGTCCTGCTCCGGGATGAACGTGAACTTGAGGAAGCGGGCCATGCCGAAGGTCGCGAGGAGCACCACCACCGCGACGACCATCGTGAGGGCGCGCTGCCGGAGGATGCCACCCAGGATCTTCCGGTAGCCGTTCTCCATGCCCACCAGCACCTTCTCCACCGCCGCGGAGATACCCGTCGGGTGCCCGTGCTCACGCAAGAGGCGCGAGGAGAGCATCGGCGTGAGCGTCATGGACACCACGTAGGAGATGAGCGTGGCCACCGCCACCGTGACGCCGAACTGGTAGAAGAACTTGCCGATCATGCCGTCCATGAAGGCCACCGGGATGAACACCGCCACGATGGCCAGCGTCACCGCGAGCACCGCGAGGGCAATCTGTCCGGCGCCCTCCAGCGCGGCCTGCATGGGCGAGGCGCCCTCTTCCATGTGACGGACGATGTTCTCGATGACCACGATGGCGTCGTCGATGAGCAGACCGATGGACAGGGTCAGCGCGAGCATCGTGATCATGTTGAAGGTGAAGCCCAGCGCCGCCATCACCGCGAACGTACCGACCACGGACACCGGCAGCGCGATGGCCGCCACGATGGTGGAGCGCAGGTTGCGCAGGAACACCAGCACGATGAGGACGGCGAGCACGCCGCCCAGGATGAGGTCCTCCTGCACCGCGTGGATGGATGAGCGGATGAACCGCGCGTTGTCCGTCACCGTCTCCACCTGGATGCCCGCGGGCAGCGTCTTGTTGATGTCCGCGAGCGACTCCTGCACCAGGTCCGCCACCTGCACGGTGTTGGAGCCGGACTGCTTGCGCACCACCATCGCCACCGCGCTGCGATCGCCGCTCTTCGCGCCCGAGCGCTGCTCGGCGGGACCGTCCACCACCTCCGCGATGTCGCGCACGCGGACCGGCGCGCCGCCGGAGCTGGTGATGATGATGTTGCGGATGTCCTCCACGCTCTTCGCTTCGGAGGTCAGGCGCACCACGCGCTCACGGCCGCTGTCCATGCTGCGGCCGCCAGGGACGTCCAGGCTCTGGGCCTTGAGCGCCTGGCTGACATCGCTGATGGCCAGACCGAAGCCGCGCAGGCGGTTCGGATCCACCACCAGCTGGATCTCCCGCTCACGGCCACCGACGATGTCGATGCTGCCCACGCCCTGGTTGCGCTGGAGCGCCGGCTTCACGATGTCGTCCGCGATGCGCGTCAGCTCCTCCACCGGCAGGGCGCCCGCGAGCGCCAGCGTGATGATGGGGGCGGCGCCGATGTCGAATTTCTCGACGACGGGCGTCTCCACCTCATCCGGCAGCTTGCTCAACGTGGCCTGGACGCGGTCACGCACGTCCTGCGCCGCGAGGTCCACCTTGGTGGACAGCTTGAACTGCACGACGATCTGCGAAACGCTCTCCAGGTTGATGGACTTGAGCGTGTCCACGCCGTTGAGCGTGTTGAGCGCCTCCTCCAGCGGGTCGGAGACGTTCTTCTCCATGCTCTCCGGGTCCGCGCCCGGGAGGACGGTCGTCACGGTGACGACGGGGAAGTCGACGTCGGGGAACTGATCCACGCCGATCTTCGGATAGGCGAACAGGCCGAACACCACCACCGCCAGCATCAGCATGGCGGTGAAGATGGGCCGTGAAATGAAGGTCTTGAGCATTCAGATACCCAGGGAAGAAGAGGGGAGGAGGGACCGCTACTGCGCGACGCGCACGGCGGTCCCCTCCTTGACGTCCAGCGAAGCGTCGGCGAGCACGCGCTCTTCCGCCGTCAGGCCCTGCAGCACCTTCACGTAGCCGGGAAGCACGCGCTGCACGCGCACGTCGCGCTTGCGCACGGTGCCGTCCTGCACCACCCACACGAAGCCGTCCTGGCCCTTGCTGCTGACGGCCTGCGCCGGCAGGAACAGGCCGTTGCCCGCGTCACCCGCGGCCTTGGAGAAGTCCATCTCCACCAGCGCGCCGGGACGCAGCGGGTGCTCCGTCTTGCCCGTCACGTCCGCCAACACCTCCACGGTGCGGCTCTGCGCGTCGATGACGGCGCCCACGTTGGCGACCTTCGCCTCGAAGCGCATGCCGCTGGGGTTCACGGTGCCCGGCGTCACGATGCCCGGCGCCACGTTGTCGATGACGGACTCCGGCACCATCATCCGGATCTCCAGCCCGTCCGCGTCCACGATGGAGAACACCGGGGTGGAGGGCGTCATCGCCACCGAGTCACCCACGTTCTTCGTGCGCGCGGTGATGATGCCGTTGAAGGGCGCCACGATGTTGTGGTCCCGCAGGTTCTCCACCGCCAGCCGGTACGCCGCGCCGGCCTGGGCCGCCTGGGCCGCCGCCTGCTTCTGGCCGATCTCCGCCTGCTCCAGCGCGTTGGCCGCGACGCCGCCGGACTCGGCGACCTTGCGCATGCGCTCCAGGTTGCTGGAGGCCAGCTGCAGCCCGGCCTCCGCCATGTCCTTGGCGGCCTTCGCCTGGTCCACCGCGATGGACACGTTGGACGTGTCCAGCTGCGCCAGCACGTCGCCCTTCTTCACCTTGTCACCCACCCGGACGTTCACCTTCGCGAGCGTGCCCGTCGCCTGGGGGCCCAGCACGGCCTCCTGCTTGGAGCGGACCTGTCCCGTCACGCGCGTCACGTTCTGCTCCAGCTCCGTGGCCGGGGTGATCGCCTTGACGCCCAGCGCGTTGGAGCCTTCCTGCTGAGTCGGAAGCTGCGCCTTCTCCGCGCCCGCCTTCGAGCACCCCGCCGTCGACACCGCCACGGCCACCACGGCAGCCAAGATTCGCTGATTCACGCGTCCGAACTCCTGCCGGGTCGCCGGCGGGACACCCGCCCTGGCACCTGCTCCGGCTAATTCTTTGTGGGCTAGAAATTACCGACGCTCGATTATCTGTCAAGAGGATACTCCGGAGTGCGGACTATCCACTCCCCAGTCATCCTGCGGGGTTGGCTGCCTGCCCCCCAAGCCTTCAGACTTCTTCACAACACTGGAGCCGGCGCGCTGCGTCACCAGGAAGGCGGGCGTCAGGCGGGGTGGGGACGCGGGGCGTTGCTTGTGGCTGACGGTGGGCGCCTGTTATTGACTCGCGAATCAACCCGCAGCGGGACAACCCCCAAGGACTCGCGATGCTCAATCCGTTCACCGAGGAGCACGAGGCGTTTCGCAGGTCGGTGCGCGCCTTCGTGGAGAAGGAGATGGCGCCCTACGGTCTGGAGTGGGACCGGGCGGGCATCTTCCCGCGCGAGCTGTTCAAGAAGTGCGGCGAGCTGGGCTTCCTGGGCATCAGCCACGACCCGAAGTTCGGCGGCAGCGGCCTGGACTACTGGTACGTGACGGCGTTCGCGGAGGAGCTGTCGCGCAGCCGCAACGCGGGCGTGAACATGGCGCTGCTGGTGCAGAGCCAGATGGCCACGCCCATCATCAGCGAGATTGGCACCGACGAGCAGAAGCGCGAGTTCCTGGAGCCCGCGCTCAAGGGCGAGCGCATCGCGGCGCTGGGCGTGAGCGAGCCGGGGTGCGGCTCCGACGTGGCGAGCATCAAGACGACGGCGCGCCGGGACGGCGACGACTACGTCATCAACGGCTCCAAGATGTGGATCACCAACGGCACGCGCGCGGACTTCATCACGCTGGCGGTGCGCACCGGTGAGGAGGGCTACGGCGGCATCTCGCTGGTGACGTTCCCCACGGATGTGAAGGGGTTCAGCATCTCCAAGAAGCTGGACAAGATTGGCAACCTGTCCTCGGACACGGCCATCCTCTACTTCGAGGACTGCCGCATCCCCGCGCGCTACGTGCTGGGCGAGGAGAACCAGGGCTTCTACCACATCATGACCAACTTCCAGGGCGAGCGCCTGGTGGGGGCCATCACCACGGTGGGAGGCATGGACCGGATGCTGGAGGACGCCCTCCAGTACGGCAACGAGCGCGAGGCGTTCGGCCGGCCGCTGATCAAATTCCAGGTATGGCGCCACAAGTTCGTGGAGCACCTGACGGCGGTGGAGGCGGCGCGGCGGCTCAACTACTACGCGGTGGACCTCTACGACCGGAAGGAGAACCCGGTGAAGGAGATCTCCATGGCGAAGCTGTTCGCCGGAGACCTGGCCCAGCGCGTGGCCTACGACTGCCAGCAGTTCTTCGGCGGCATGGGCTACATCGAGGAGACGCCCATCGCGCGGATGTGGCGCGACGTGCGGCTCATCACCATCGGCGGCGGCACCTCCGAGGTGATGAAGGAGATCATCTCCAAGCTGTACGGCTTCTAGCTACTTCCTGCCGAAGAGGGCCTCCGCGGCGCTGACCATCGCGTCGCGAGAGGCCTTCTGATGCAGGCCGCCTTCGCCCAGTTGGAAGAGCTCGCAGAAGTTGGCCTCGTCCTTGTCGCGAGGCGCTTCGGCGAAGGGCTCCTTGCAGGCCTTGGCCACGGACTCGTCGAAGTGCCGGCAGTTGCGGCACGAGCGCAGGTCCTCCTCACAGCCGGGACATGTGTCGCGCCGGCCGACCTGGTTGGCGATGATGTCGAGTGCGTGTCCGCAGTGCGCGCAGCCGGGCATGGTGGTCCTCCCCGTCAGAAGCTGACGGGGGCATCCTGCCAGAGTCTGTGTCTACCGCTGGACGCTGGTCGCGAACGCCGGGGTGGGCAGGGAGGAGGCTTCCTGGGGGCGGCGCAGCTCGCCGGTGGCGTCCAGGAGCTGGTCGTCCAGCCGCTTGAGGAGGAAGAGGACGTAGGCGGACAGGCCGGACAGGACGGCGGCCATGATGCCCAGCAGCATGCCGCGCTGCCAGCGGTGGGCCTGCTCCATCACCCCACGGCGTTCCTTGAAGGTCTTCAGCTGGGCGTCCACCGAGGTGCCGTCCAGCTTCTGGGCGAAGTCGGAGGCCTGGGCGCTGCCCCGGGCCATCAGCCAGCGCCCTTCGGCCTGCAGGGCCTCGGCGCGCGCGTAGCAGAAAGCCGCTCCGCCCGCGAAAAGCAGGGAGATGCACAAGGCCGCTGTCACGCTCCGGGTGCCCATGCCACCAACCCTCCGGCAAATCCGTGGGCGCGGCCAGCCGACAGGCCGCGACTGCTCCGGCTTTCCGAAGACAGTAGCGGATGCTAGGGACGGCTTCTGACATGGGCAAGCCCTACCGTCCTAAAGACCACTATTTCCAGAAAGCCAAGCAAGAGGGACTGCGAGCGCGTTCCGCGTTCAAGGTCGATGAGATCCTCAAGCGCTTCCCCGGGTCCGTGAAGAAGGGCGCGGCGGTGCTGGATCTGGGCGCGGCGCCCGGCGGGTTCCTCCAGATATTGGCGGACGCGGTGGGGATGCACGGGCGCGTCATCGGCGTGGACATCTCGGCCATCCGTCCCTTCTCCCAGAAGTGGGTGACGACGGCGGTGCTGGACGTGCTCGCGGACGACTTCGACGCGAAGCTGGCCGCGCTGTACGACGGCCCCTACGACGCGGTCATCTCCGACATGGCGCCCAAGACGTCCGGCATCAAGGGCACGGACGAGGCGCGCAGCCTGCGGCTCGCGGGCAAGGCGCTGGAGGTGGCCGCCACGCGCGGCCGGCCCGGCGGCACGTTCGTGGCCAAGGTCTTCATGGGGGGCGACTTCGAGGCCTTCCGTGACGAGGTGCGGCAGCACTTCGAAGAGGTGAAGATCGTCCGTCCGGAGGCCACGCGCGGCGCCAGCATGGAGGTCTACGTGGTGGGGCTGCGACGCCGGGCCCCGGCGCCGGCGGCTTCCTGAAACAGAGAAGGGACCGCCAGGGACGCGGGCGGCGTCTAGAGTGCCGCCCCTATGTCTTCTCCACCACGCTCGCGTGCTTCCGTCGTCGTATTGTGCCTGCTGTCCTTGATGCTGTCCTCCGTGTCCGTGGCGGCCCCCGCGAAGGCGCCCCCGACGTGGAAGGCCATCGACGCGCTCGTCGAGGACGACAAGGTCGAGTCCGCCGCGCAGGGGGCCGAGGCCCGGCTCGCCGCGGCGAAGGCCCAGGGTGACGCGGACGAGTGGACGCGCGCGCTGATCCGCACGGTGCAGCTGCGCACGCGGCTGCATGGCTATGAGACGACGGTGCGCTTCCTGCGTGAACAGCCCTGGCCGGAGGGGCTGCGGCAGCAGGCCACGCTCCACCTGTTCTACGCGGCGGTGCTCGCGAACTACCAGCAGTCGTACAGCTACGAGATTGGCCAGCGCGAGCAGGTGGTGTCCACCGGGCCGGTGGACCTGAAGGCGTGGACGAAGGATCAGATTTCAACGGAGATCCAGCGCACGTACTCCGCCGTCTGGGAGTCGCGGCAGAAGTTCAGCACCGAGCCCGTGAAGGTGCTGTCCGAGTACATCCAGCCCAACACGTACCCGGAGGGCATCCGCTCCACGGTGCGCGACGCGGTGACGTACCTGTGGGTGGGCTCGCTGGCCGACACGGGCCTGTGGCGGCCGGAGCAGGAGCAGGGCGTGTACCGGCTGGACCTGAGAGCGCTCCTGGACAGCGCGCCGAAGGTGGAGCTGAAGGACCCTTCCGTGCACCCGCTGATGAAGGTGGTGGCGGTGCTGGGGGACCTGGAGGCGTGGCACCTGGCGGCGGGCCGGCGTGAGGCGGCGCTGGAGGCGCGGCTGCGGCGCTACGAGGTGCTGTCGACGTCGTTCACCGAAGCCGCGGACAAGCGGCGCATCCGGGAGCACCTGGCCGCGCACCTGAAGGGCTTCCGGGACGTGCCGTGGTGGTCCAAGGGCCAGCACCAGCTCGCGGAGATGGAGGAGCAGGCGGGCCGCGCCATCACCGCGCATGCCCTGGCGAAGACGGGCGCGGAGGCGTGGCCGAAGTCAGTGGGCGGCGTGCAGTGCGCGGCGCTGAAGGCGACGCTGGAGGCGCCGGAGCTGTACGCGACCGGGATGCAGGTGGACGGGCCGGGCAAGCGCTCCATCCTGGTGGGCCACCGCAACGTGGGCACGGTGTACCTCCGGGCGTACGCGGTGGATGTGGAGGCACGGCTCGCGAAGCCCGGCGAGGACCTGTCGCTGTACCCCTCCACCGAGGAGAGGCTCCGCATGGTGGCGTCGCGCAAGCCGGAGGCCGTGTGGAGCATGGCGCTGCCGCCCACGCCAGACTTCCAGCGGCACCAGACGTTCGTGACCCCGCCGGCGCTCAAGGCGGGCGCGTACATCATCGCCATGTCCACGCGCGAGGACTTCGCGAAGAAGAACAACCGCATCCTCGCCCTGCCGATGTCCGTGTCGCCCTGGGCCGCGACGGTGCGCAAGGCGAACCCCCACCAGGCGGAGGTCCACGTGGTGGACGGCGCCACGGGGGCGCCCGCTGCGAACGTGGAGGTGCGGTTGGTGAAGTCGGACTACAGCACCCGCCGCTTCAACATCGTCAGCCGCCGCACCGACGCGAACGGCGACCTTCTGCTCACGGGCAAGAACGCCGACCGCTACGAGGACATGGAACTGCTGCTGGGCAGGGGCAAGGGCGTGATGGTGCTCCCGGGCTCGGTGTACCTGTCCCCCCTCTACGAGTCGACCCCGCAGGACCATACGCTCATCTACACGGACCGCGCCGTCTACCGTCCCCAGCAGAAGCTGCTGTGGAAGGTGGTGGCCTACCGCCCGGAGGAGGCGTCGAAGCGCTACCGGGTGCTGCCGGAGTCGGCGGTCACGGTGACGCTCGTCGACCCCAACGGCCAGGAGGTGGCCAGGCGCGAGGCTCGCACCAACTTGTTTGGATCGGTGGCGGGCGAGTTCGACATTCCCTCCGGGCGGCCCCTGGGCCAGTGGACGGTTCGCACGCGCCCCAACGGCTACGCGAGCGTGCGCGTGGAGGAGTACAAGCGGCCCACCTTCGAGGTGACGCTGAAGGACGCGCCAGAAGCGCTGCGGCTCAACCGACGCGCGACGTTCAAGGGCGAGGCCCGCTACTACTTCGGCCTCCCGGTGACGCGCGGCGCGGTGAAGTGGCGCGTGTCGCGCGAGCCGGTGCTGCCGCGCTGGTGGTTCTGGGAGCGCATCCCGGCCACCACGGAGCTGGTGGCCTCCGGGACGGCGACGGTGGGCGAGGACGGCGGCTTCACCGTGGCGTTCACCCCGGAAGCGGACGAGCGGCTCGCGAAGGCGCAGGGCATGTCGTGGCGCTACCGCGTGGAGGCGGACCTGACGGACGAGGGCGGTGAGACGCGCTCCGCGAGCCGGTCCTTCCGCCTGGGCTTCGTGTCGGTGGAGGGGCGCGTGGACTCCGACGTGGGCTTCGTCCGCGAGGACTTCCCGTCGGAGGTGCGGCTCGTGCGCTCGAACCTGGATGGCGCGCCGCAGGCCGGACCGGGCCGCTGGCGGCTCATTGCCTTGAAGGCTCCGAGCCGTCCGCTGATGCCGTCGGAGGTTCCGGTGGACAGGCTCAAGCCCCTGGACGCGGACACGCAGTCGGCCAGGGAGTCCTATCCCACGCCGGGTGACGCGCAGAAGGGGCGCTGGGACACGGCCTACGACGTGGAGCAGACGCTGCAACGCTGGGACGACGGCGCGGAGGTGGCGCAGGCGGCCGTGACGCATGGCGCGGACGGTGTCGCCACCGTGAAGCTGCCGGCGCTGCGCGCGGGGACGTACCGGCTGCGCTACGAGACGACGGATGCGTTCGGCCAGAAGGCCACCGCGCAACGGGACTTCGTGGTGGCGGGGGCCCACGCCCCGGCGGGCTTGCCCGCGGTGCTGGCGGCGGAGCGCCCTTCCGTGCGCGTGGGCGAAGTGGCGCGCCTGATGGTGGCCTCCGGCTTCGAGGGCCAGCCGCTGGTGATGGACGTGTACCAGGGGCGCCAGCGCGTCGAGCATCGCCAGTTGACGGCGGGGCAGGGGCGCGCGGTGGTGGAGCTTCCGGTGACGGAGGCCCTGCGCGGCGGCTTCACGGTGGTGCTCTCGATGGTGCGCGACTGGCAGACGCTGAGCTTCCAGCAGACCGTGGCCGTGCCCTTCGATGACAAGGAGCTCAGCCTGGAGTTCGCCACGTTCCGCGACACGCTGCGGCCCGGCGCGAAGGAGACCTTCCGCGTGACGGTGAAGGGGCCGAAGGGCGCGAAGCTGGAGGCGGGGGCCGCGGAGCTGCTCGCGTACATGTACGATCAGTCGCTGAACGTCTTCGGACCGCACACGCCGCCGCAGGTGGCGCAGCTGTATCCGCAGCAGACCGTCTACGTGGACTTCCGTGCTTCGGGTGGCGTCTTCGGCGCGGACTGGCTCTTTGATGAACTCGTCCGGGAGAGACCCTCCGCGCCGGACCTCAGTGACGACACGCTGAAGTTCGGCGAAGGCTACGGGTTGGGCGGTCCGGGCTACCGCAACTACTACGGCGGCCACCGCATGCGCGCCATGAGGCCCGGGGGCGTCCAGCGGGAATCGGACGGTGCACCGCCTCCGCCCCCGCCGCCTTCGCCCGCGCCGTCCGCCGCGGAGTCCGCGCCGAAGACCGGCCGGGTGCTGGAGCAGAAGCGGCGAGAGATCATCCAGATCATCAAAGGGGAGCCGGGCCCCCCGGAACCGGGGGAAGGGCCGGAGGGGCCGCTGCGCTCCAACTTCGCGGAGACGGCGTTCTGGATTCCGCAGCTGCTCACCGGGCCGGACGGAGCGGCGGTGCTGGAGTTCACGGTGCCGGACTCGGTGACGGCGTGGGACGTCTGGGTGCACGCGCTCACTCGGGACCTGCGCGGTGGCTCCACTCAGCGCGCCACTCGCAGCGTGAAGGAGTTGATGGTGCGCCCGTACCTGCCGCGCTTCCTGCGCGAGGGCGACCGCGCGGAGCTGGAGGTCGTGGTGAACAACGCGGGGACCCAGATGCAGCAGGGTCAGCTCACGTTCGACATCGTGGATCCGGACACGCAGAAGAGCCTGCTCGCGGAGTTCGGCGTGAAGACGCCGTCGCAGGCCTTCACGGTGGCGGCGGGGAAGGGCACGAACCTGCGCTTCCCCATCACCACGCCCGCGCGGGTGGGGCCGGTGGCCTTCCGCGTGGTCGCGAAGACGGGCGCGTTCAGCGACGGCGAGCTGCGGCCCCTGCCGGTGCTGCCCGGCCGCATGCACCTGTCGCAGTCGCGCTTCGCCATGCTGAACAACAAGGACCGCCGGACGCTGACGTTCGATGACCTGAAGAAGTCGGACGACCCCACGCGGGTGAACGAGCAGCTCGTCGTGACGGTGGACGCGCAGCTCTTCTACTCCGTGCTCCAGGCGCTGCCGTACCTGGTGGACTACCCCTATGAGTGCACGGAGCAGACGCTCAACCGCTTCGTGTCCACGGGCATCGTCTCCAGCCTCTTCAACAAGTATCCGTCGGTGGCGAAGGTGGCCAAGGACCTGAGCGAGCGGAGCACGCGCTTCGAGACCTTCGACGACGTGGACCCGAACCGGAAGATGACGCTGGAGGAGACGCCCTGGCTCAACGAGGCGAAGGGCGGCGCGGAGTCCGACCAGTCGCTCCTGCGCGTGTTGGACCCGAAGGTGGCCCAGGCCCAGCGCGTGTCCTCGCAGGCGAAGCTGCGCAAGGCGCAGAACGCGGACGGTGGCTTCCCCTGGTGGCCGGGCGGCCCGTCGTCGCCGTACATGACGCTCTACATCCTGCACGGCCTGTCGCGCGCCATGGAGCACGGGGTGGAGGTGCCGCCCACCATGACGGAGCCCGCGTGGGGCTACCTGGCGAAGCACTTCCGGGAGGACTACGCGAACCGGCTGATGAAGAAGGACCTGGGCTGGGAGTTCCTCACCTTCCTCAACTTCGTGGCATCGGCGTATCCGGACGCGCGCTACACGGGCGAGGCGCTCACCGCGGCCGAGCGGCAGCGCATGCTCGAGTTCTCCTTCAAGCACTGGAAGGAGCACTCGCCGTACCTCAAGGGGTACCTGGCGCTCACGCTGAACCGGGCGAAGCGCACGAAGGACGCGCAGAAGGTCTGGGACAGCGTGATGGACTCCGCGAAGACGACGCAGGACCTGGGCACGTACTGGCAGCCGGAGGACCGCGGCTGGCTCTGGTACAACGACTCCACGGAGACGCACGCCTTCGCGCTGCGCACGCTGTCGGAGCTGCGCCCGAAGGACCCTCGGCGCGCGGGCCTGGTGCAGTGGCTGCTCCTGGACAAGAAGGTGAACCACTGGAAGTCCACGCGCGCCACGGCGGAGGCGCTCTACGCGCTGGTCAACTACATGGAGGCGGAGGGCTCGCTGGCCGCGCGCGAGGAGCTGAAGGTGACGGTGGGCTCCAAGGCGGTGACCATGAGCTTCTCGCCGGACGTGTACACGGGGAAGAAGAACCAGATTGTCGTCCCCGGTCCGGAGGTGAACGCGACCACGGCGACCACGGTGGTGGAGAAGACGACGCCGGGCTTCGCCATCGCGTCCGCCACGTGGCACTTCTCCACGGAGGAGCTGCCCAAGGAGGAGCGCGGTGACTTCTTCCAGGTGTCGCGCCGCTACTTCGTGCGCATCCGCGAAGGCAACCAGACGCTGCTGCGCCCCCTGGCGGACGGCGCGAGGCTGCGGCCCGGCGACGAGGTGGAGGTGCAGCTGTCGCTGCGCACGAAGCACGCGGCGGAGTACGTGCACCTGAGGGATCCGCGCGCCGCGGGCCTGGAGCCGGAGAACGCGCAGTCCCGCCACAAGTGGGACCTGGGCATCGTCTGGTACGAGGAGACGCGCGACTCGGGGACGAACTTCTTCTTCGAAGCGCTGCCGGCCGGTGAGTACAACTTCAAGTACCGGCTGCGCGCGAACATGGCGGGCACCTTCCGAGTGGGCCCGGCGACGGTGCAGTCCATGTACGCGCCGGAGTTCACCGCGTACTCCACGGGCACGGTGCTCACCGTGGACAAGGCGCAGTAGGCCTCAGCGGGGCAGGGGACCGGCGTTCCTTCGAGGCGCCGGTCCGCTACTCCGAGCAGGTAGCGGCTTCGTCGGTGGGGTGCAGCGTGGCGATGCCGTAGGTGCCGTTGCGCGTGCCGCACCAGATGCGCCAGTTGCCGCCCTCCACGTCCGGCGCCGAGTACACGCCGCCCTCCTTCTTCGCCCCGCCGCGCGCACAGCAGCGCGCGAACGCCCGGGTTCCGATGGCGGCGATGGAGACCGCGTCCTGCGACGTCGCGAAGCTGCCCGTGCGCTTCACGCCGCAGGACCACGGGGACAGGCCCTTGAAGCGGATGAGGTACTGCTCACCGCGCACTGCTTCTTCGCCCCTGGCCGGGCCCTGGAAGCAGACCTTTCCTTCCGCCTCGAGCTGCGCGTAGCGGGGCAGGAAGTGGAGGCCGCCAATCGGGCCGCGCTGCCAGTCGTCCCCGCAGAAGACGTGCGTGAACGCGTTGCGCGGGCCGGTGCTCACCCACAGGCTCGTGAGCCATTCGATGTTCGCCTGCCGCGAGCCCGGACGGCCCGCCGCGGACAGCGCGCGCTGCACCCGCGCGTCGTCGTAGTGCTTCGCGAAGAAGCGCTGCACGTCTCCGGCGCTCACGCTCGCATCGGGACGCGCGGGGCACAGGTCCAGCACCTCACGGTCCATCGCGGACAGCGCAGGGGCCTTGGCGAAGAGGGGCGGTTGATCACACGTGCTCGCGCACGCCGCTGCGTCACCCGGAACCGCCGCGCGGCCCGCGGGTGCGCGCACCGCCACCGTGACTTCTTCCTCGTCGTCCGGCTCCGCCGCGGGAGCACCCGCACCGGCCCCGCTCCCGATGGGCCTCGCCTCCGCGAGGGACACTCCACCGCCTCGCGACGCCTGCTGCTGGCGCGTGTTCTCATGGTCCGCGCGCACGAGCGCGTCCGTGCCCGGCGCCTTCTGGACGGCATCCGTGGGCGTGCCATCGCAGAGCACCCAGCCCTCCGCCTTGGGACCCTGGAGCTTGCACCACGCGCGGTCAGGGCCGCCCTTCTTCATGAGCGGATAGGACACGCCTGGCTGCACGGAGAAGACGACCTTGGAGGACTCGGGCTGGTCCACCGCGTCCACGGCTTCTTCAGTGACGAAGACGCCGCTCCCCGCGAAAGCGATGGGGGCGGTGGAGAGTGCCAGGAAGAAGCAGGCGAGCGACCCGGAGAGGCGCATGGTGGCCGGACTCTAACAGGGGTGCCCGAAGCCCGCTGTTCCCCGGTTGCGCGCGGCGCCGCGCCGCGAAATAAACGCGCCCGATATGAAACCAATGAATTTCCGAGGCCGCTGGGTGCTCATTACCGGCGCGTCGTCTGGCCTGGGGCTGGAGATGGCCCGCCTCCTCGCGAAGGAGCACGGCGCCCACATCATCGCCGTCGCCCGCCGCGAGGACCGGCTCACCGCGCTCAAGGCGGAGCTGGAGTCCGCGCACGGCGTGCAGGTGCTGCCCCTGTCGGCGGACCTCACGAAGCCCGGCGACGCCGCGCGCGTCTTCGAGACCGCCACGTCCGGCCGCACCGTCGACGGCGTCATCCTCAACGCGGGCGTCACCTACTTCGGCCACGCGCTGGAGCAGCAGCCCGAGTCCTTCGACGCGATGCTCGCCACCAACATCACCAGCGTGGTGCGCATGTCCCAGCTCTTCGGGGCGTACTTCGCGAAGCAGAGCGGGGGCGGGGCGCTGATGCTCGTCGCCAGCACGGCGGGCTTCGCGCCGCTGCCGTACCAGACGGCCTACGCGGCCACGAAGTCGTTCGTCATCAGCTACGGACGGGGACTGGCCTACGAGCTGCGCAAGGTGGGCGTGTCCGTCACCGTCTTCGCGCCCGGCGGCATCGCCACGGAGATGCTGTCGGTGTCCGGTCTGGACCGGAAGTTCAAGGCGGGCGACGTGGGCATCATGTCCGCGGAGGCCTGCGCGCGCACCGCCGTGGAGGCGTTCGTGCACCGCCGCGAGCTCTCCGTGCCCGGCGTCCTCAACCGCTTCCTCGCGACGATGATGAAGCTGCTGCCCCACGGCTTCATGATGGGGCGCTCGGCCGCGCTGTACGAAGGCGCGTTGCCGAAGGAGCCGCCCGCGCCTTGAAACAGGCCCGGGCGGCACCCGTCGCGGCGACTCAGGACAGCTTCACGCGCGTGACCTTCAGCTTGCCCACCTGCACGGTGTACTCGCCGGCCCCCAGCTCCGCCTTGGGGTCGGTGACCTTCTCACCGTTCACCTTCACGCCGCCCTGGCCCATCATCTTGCGAGCCTCGGTGGCGGAGGCGACGAACTTCGTCTCCGGCAGCAGCTTCGTGACGAACATCTTCTCCGCGCCCGCGAGCGACACCTCCACGAGCGGCAGGTCCTCCGTGGACAGCTCCTTCTTGGCGAAGCGCTTCTCGAAGTCCTCCGCCGCCTTTCGGCCGGCCTCTTCACCCTGGAAGCGCGCGGCCATCTCCTGCGCGAAGGCGACCTTCGCGGCCTTGGGGTGCGCCGCGCCGGACTTCGTCTGCTCCTCCAGCTCCAGCACCTGCTTGAGCGGCATGGCGGAGAGGAGCTTGTAGTACCGCCACATCAGGTCGTCCGTGATGCTCATCAACTTGCCGAAGATGTTGTCCGCCGGCTCGTCGATACCCACGTAGTTGTCCAGGCTCTTGGACATCTTGGAGCCGGTGATGACGCCGTCCACCAGCTTCGCATCCAGGCCCTCCAGGATGGGGCCGGTCATGATGACCTGCGGCTCCAGGCCCTCTTCCTTCATCAGCTGCCGGCCGACGAGCAGGTTGAAGAGCTGATCCGTCGCGCCCAGCTCCACGTCCGCCTTCAGCGCCACGGAGTCGTAGCCCTGCAGGAGCGGGTAGAGGAACTCGTGGATGGCGATGGAGGTGTTCTCCCGGTAGCGCTTCTTGAAGTCGTCGCGCTCCAGCATGCGCTGCACGGAGTAGCGCGCCGCCAGGCGGATCATCCCCTCGGTGCCCAGCGCGTCGAGCCACTCCGAGTTGAACTTCACCACCGTCTTGTCCGGGTCCAGGACCTTGAAGACCTGCTGCTTGTACGTCTCCGAGTTGACCTTCACCTGCTCGCGGGTGAGCGGGGGACGGGCCGCGTTCTTGCCGGACGGGTCCCCGATGAGGGCGGTGAAGTCACCGATGAGGAACACCACCGTGTGGCCGAACTCCTGGAAGCGCCGCATGCGCGTGAGCAGCAGCGTGTGGCCCAGGTGCAGGTCGGGACGGCTGGGGTCGAAGCCCGCCTTGATGACGAGCGGCTTGCCCTTGTCATAGGAGCGCTGAAGCTTCTTCTTCAGGTCCTCCGGCACGTGCAAATCCACGGTGCCGCGAGTGACTTCTTCGAACTGCTCTTCGGGGGTCGCCTTGCGCAGTGCGTCCGGGTTCATGGCGCCGCGGACACTAGCCCAAAAAAGACGACGGGCAGGGCGGGACTTCCAAGTCCGCCCCACCCGTGGATGTCCGCCCGCCTGGCCCGCGGCTCAGGTCCGGCTCAGGTGTCCAGGAAGTCGAAGCTGCGGCACAGGCCGCGCATCGTCTGGCTCTCCGTGACGATCTGGTCCATGTCCACGTCGTCAATCGTCGTGGGCAGCACCTGGACGATCTGGTCGTTGAAGGCCAGACCCACCCGGCGGCTGCGCGAACTGGCCGCCTTGAGGGTGGCGTCGTAGTAGCCACCACCGCGTCCCAGCCGCTTGCCGTCCGGGCTGAAGCCCAGACCGGGCACCACGAACAGGTCGATCTGATCC
Source organism: Corallococcus sp. AB018 (assembly GCF_003986945.1). NCBI lineage: Bacteria > Pseudomonadati > Myxococcota > Myxococcia > Myxococcales > Myxococcaceae > Corallococcus > Corallococcus sp. AB018. The sequence continues at coordinate 17,792 of NZ_RAWR01000141.1, forward strand.
ACCGCGATCAGGTCCGAGGAGTTCGTGGGCTCCCGGACGCCCAGGCGTCCCGGCTCCAACTCGCTCTCCGACTTGATGGCCCGGAAGGCCAGGATTCGCCCGTGCACGTGGGACAGCGGGTAGCAGACGATCTTCTCGTCCTGCAACGCCGCGATGAGGATGTCCCGGGTAGGCACCTCGCCCCGGATGGGGGCGTAGAGCGCTACCGTCCGCGCATTCTGATAGTAGGGCGATGCCAGGAATCGAGACTGGACCTTGAGGCCACGCTCGTCGATGAGGTCATTGGTCATCGCCTTGCGGCGAGCCGTCAGTTCCTCACGAAGCGTTACCTTCTTCTCCGCCGCCGCCGCCACCGTATCCGCCGCCGTCTCGCTCACCGCCGCCGCTCCAAAGAAAGAGTCCCCCGCCGAGCCGTGTGTCCAGCGTCCATTGAACCCTTAGAAGCCAGGTGGGGACCGAAATCATGTCACCGCAGGCTTCCCTCATCCCCGGTGAAGGGGGAGGGCTTGCACATGGCGACCGAAACGGACCCCGGAATGGACGTATCGGTTCGAATTTCTGCTGGGCATCACGCACCCCGCAGGGAACAGACCTTTACCGCTCAAATCTCGCTACAAGTCCTTAGAATCACTGGGAAAATCCCAGGGCGTTCTGGGAAAATGATAAGGACGGAGAAGCGTGCGGTCAAGCCGTCCTCGCGCGTTTACAAGCCGCCCCGTGGACTTCTATGATGCCCGGGTCCCCGACATGTCGCTCCCGACCCCAACATTGGCTCTCGCGGCGGTAGCCTGCCTCACCTCCGGATTCGCCTGGGCGGGTCCGCAGATGAACAGTACCTACCAGGCAGATGCCTTCGGCCCCATCGAGTTGCGCTCGGACGGGGAGCACCTCGTCGGCACGGCGCCGGCCGGGGGGCCCTGCCAACGCCAGGTCGCCGAGCAGATTCTGACGGGCGACTTCCAGGGCAACGTCTTCCTGGGCGAGCTCACGCTCTGTCAGACGGGGGACACCTGCACCCCGTCCCGCAGCTTCCCGGTGATGCTCGTCTACAACGTGGAGGAGCGGGCGCTGGGCGGCGTGGTGAAGCTGGAGGACAGCTGCGAGTCCCCGGCGCTGCCCAAGAGCCGGATGCTGGTGTTCCGGGCGACGGAGCAGGGGGCCTCGCTGACGCCGACTCCGGCAACAGCGCAGGCACCCGAGCAGCGCCAGGCGCAGGCTCCCGTGCCGCCCCCGCCGTCCGGTGGGGCCGCGCAGGTGGCGGCGCAGCGCCGGCTGGAGCCGCTGGACGTGGCGGCCACCTTGAAGCTGGGCCAGTCGCTGCTGGCGCAGAACCCCATCGCGGCGTCGCAGCAGTTCCAGTTGGTGCTGGCCCAGGAGAAGGAGAAGAACAACGCCTGGGCGCTGACGGGCATGGGCGTGTCGCACTACCTGCGCAAGCAGCAGCCGGAGGCGCTCAAGTACCTGGAGCAGGCGCGCAACGTGGGCAGCGGCGCGGCCAAGGCGGAGGCCTTCTTCTGGACCGCGTGCGTGAAGCGGGCGGCGCAGGAGTCGGGGTTCGCCCAGGTCGCGCTGCGCCGCGCGCTGGCGGAGGGCTGGTCCGCGCCGGAGGGCAACGCGCTGGTGGAGCGCGAGCTCCAGCTGTTCGCCAATGAAGGCGCGGTGTACGAGGCGCAGGTGAAGCAGGCCCGCAGTCGCAAGCGGGTCCAGGGCCGTGATCCGCAAGGAGCTGGCAGCGCCAGCCCGTGAACGCGCCGACTCCCGTGTCGAAGCCCATCCGCGTCTTCGGCAACTACGAAATCCAGTCGCTGCTGGGCAAGGGCGGCATGGCCGAGGTGTACCGCGCGCGCGTGCGCTCCGGTCCCTATGAAGGCTGGACGGTCGCGCTCAAGCGGCTGTTGCCCGCGCTCACCCGCGACCCGGCGTCGGTGGACCTCTTCCGCCGCGAGGCGCAGCTGTCGCGCCAGCTGGACCATCCGAACATCGTGAAGGTGCTGGACGCCGGGATGCTGGACGATGTGTCCTTCCTGGTGATGGACCTGGTGGACGGGCGCGACCTGGGCCACATCCTGCGCCGGTGCAAGGCGCGCGGGATTCCGCTCCCCGTCGACTTCGCGGTGTACCTGGCGAAGGTGCTGATGGAGGCGCTCGCGTACGCGCACACCGCCACGGGCCCGGACGGCAAGCCGCTGGGCATCGTCCACTGCGACGTGTCCCCGTCCAACCTGTTCATCTCCCGCGTGGGGGAGATCAAGCTGGGCGACTTCGGCGTGTCGCGCGTGCTGGTGGACGGCAAGCTCCAGGGCGGCGAGGTGCTGGGAAAGCCGTACTACCTGTCCCCGGAGTCGCTGCAGGGCGCCGTCACGCCGGAGGCGGACCTGTGGGCCGCGAGCGTGGTGCTCTACGAGCTGCTCACGCTGGGCCGGCCCTTCGTGGGCTCGACGCCGGAAGAGGTCTTCGCGGGCATCCTGTCGCGCAAGTACCGGCCCCTGCGGTCGGTGCGTCCGGACATCCCGCAGGCGCTGGATGACGTGCTGGCGCGCGCGTTCGCGGAGAACCCCGAGGACCGCTTCTCCTCCGCGGAGGAGTACGCGAAGGCGCTGTCGCCGCACTTCGACGAGAACGTGGGGACGCCGCTGGCCATCGCGGCGGTGGTGCGTGGCCTGTTCGGCACCACGGACGAGATGCCCGCGTACCGGGGCTCGCCGTCCAACGGCCCCTCCGAAGACAACGGGTAGCCGGGCGGGCAGGGCCCTGTCGCGCGGGCTCCCAGCCGATGGAGCCCGCTGCGGTGCCTGCTCCGGATGATGACCTTTCCTCCCGCGAACCCGCACCGGGAGGAATCCATGGCGACCGAGCGAAAGCAGCAGCAGCCCGAGCAGAACGAGCCCACCCGGGAGACAAGGCGGGGCGACGAGCGGCTTCCGCCCAAGCCCGACGAGGCCAAGGAGGGCATTCCCGGGTACGGCCAGCCGGATCCGGAGGTCCGCGAGAAGAACCTGCCGGACCAGAAGTGGTGATCCGCCCCAAGGATTGATCGCGTGTCCGTCAGTGCTCGCGACCCTGTGCGGTGCGGGCCTCAGCCTTCGAGGGCGCGCACCCGGGGCACATGCGTGCATAGCGCGTCCACGACGCGAGAGACCTCCGCGCCGGTGGTGCCAGGGCCCAGGCTGAAGCGCAGGCTGCCGCGCGCCTCGGTAGGGGAGAGGCCCATGGCGCGCAGCACGTGGGACGGGGACAGCGTGCCGGACGCGCAGGCCGCTCCCGACGAGACGCGGATGTCCTCCAGGTCCAGCGCCATCAGCAGCGCTTCCCCCTCCACGCCGTCGAAGCGCAGGTTGCTGGTGTTGGGCACCCGGGGCGCGCCAGCGCCGTTCACCGACACCCCGGGCAGCCGCTGGAGCACCTGCTGTTCGAAGGTGTCGCGCAGTGCCGCTACCTTCGCGGCGGTGTTGGCCTGCTCCGCGGCGGCCAGCTCCAGGGCCAGGGCCAGGGCCTCGGCGTAGGGCACGTTCTGCGTGCCTCCGCGTCGGCCTCCCTCCTGGTGCCCGGGCGTCAGCGCCCGCACGTCCACGCCTTTGCGCACCACGAGCACGCCCACGCCCTGGGGGCCACCGAACTTGTGCGCGGAGAGGGAGAGGAGGTCCGCGTCCACTTCGCGCAACGTGAGCGGCACCTTGCCCGCGGCCTGCACTGCGTCGGTGTGGAAGAGGATGCCGCGCTGACGGCACGCGCGCGCGGTCTCCGCCACCGGCTGCAGCACGCCCGTCTCGTTGTTGGCCCACATCAGCGAACACAGCGCGGTGTCCGGCGTGAGCGCCTCCAGCACGGACTCCAGCGGCACACGGCCGTTGGAGTCAGGGGACAGCCGCACCACCTGGGCGCCGTCCTTCTCCAACTGCGTGAGCGCACCCAGCGCGGACGGGTGCTCCACCGTGGTGGACACCACGCGGCGGCGGTCCTTCACCGGGCGGGCCGCGTAGGCGCCCATGAGCGCGAGCGCATCCGCCTCACTGCCCGACGCGGTGAAGGTGATCTCCTTCGGCTCGCAGCCCAGGACGCGCGCCACCTTCGCTCGCGCCGCGTCCAACCGGGCCCGGGCCTCGCGACCACCTCCGTGCACGCTGGACGCGTTGCCGAAGCCGCCTTCCGTGAAGGCCCGTGCGAGCAGCGCGCCCACCTCCGCGCGCACCGGCGCGGCGGCGTTGTGGTCCCAGTAGATCACGTGTCCTGCGCGGACAGCAGCGACACCGGCCGCTCCTCGGAGACACCAAAGGCTTCGAGGAAGCGCGACACCACCTCGCGCTTGAGTGCCTTGCGCTTGGCCGCGCTGCCGGACAGGGGCAGCCGCGCGCCCGCCATGCTGCCGTGGCCGCCGGACGAACCGCCCAGGTCCTCGCACAGCTCGCGGATGAGGCGGCCTGCGTTCATGCGCCGGTCCTTCACGCGCAGGCTCAGGAAGAGCTGGTTGCGGAACGTTCCGTACGCCAGGGACCACTTCATCCCTTCCAGGTACATCATCCGCTCGGCGACCTCCGCCACCAGGTCCGGAGAGTAGACCTCCTCCAGGTCGGTGATGATGGCGGTGCCGTAGACCTTCGCCTTCTCGATGGACGTGTGGAACAGCTGGAAGAAGCGCGCCGGCAACTCCGGGTGCTCAATCTGTCCCAGCAGCTGCTTGTCGCAGCGGGGGAACAGCCACAGGTAGCTGTCCACGTCCGTCTGGGTCGTCTCACGGCCCAGGTCCCGCGTGTCCGCCTTGATGCCGTAGAAGAGCGCGGTGGCGATCTCCACGGACGGCTCCAGCCGGGCGGCCCGCAGGTACTCCACCAGCATGGTGGAGGTGGCGCCGAAGTCGCCGCCCACGTCCGCGAAGGGAGCCAGCAGGCTCTCCTCTCGCAGCGGATGGTGGTCCACCACCAGGTCCGCGCGGTAGCGCGCCGGCAGGGAGTGGTTGCGCACCGGCGGCTGCGTGTCCACCAGGCCGAAGAGGTCGTACTGGCTGAAGTCGATCTGCGACACGTGCGACACCGGCAGCCGGAGCACGCGCACGAAGGCGACATTCTCCGCACGGCCAATGATGCCGCCGTAGCCCACGTGGGACTCGATGCCGGCCTTGCGCTCCAGCAGATGGGCGAGCGACACCGCCGCCGCCATGGAGTCGGGGTCCGGGTTGTCGTGCGTGAGGATGAGCGCCCGGCGGTGACCCTTGGCCACCTGGAGCAGGCGGGCCAGCTTGTCGGCGGCAGGCAACTTCGCCAACCGCGCTGGCGGAGGCTCCGTGAGCTCGCTCCCGGCAGGCAGCTGGGTGCGGCGGCTTTGGAGGGTCGGGGTGACAGGCATGGGGACTCTTCTTTTACTTCCTCCGCCACGGGGATTCGAGAAGTCGGATGTTCTCCCCGTGACGTTCAGGGGTGTGTCCAACACCCCAATGGTGTCGACGTGCCGCGCGTTCTTCACGCCGCGGCGGAGGACGGGCGGGACGCCTGCTCCCTCGCCAGTCCTCCGGGGGCACGCCGCCCCGCGAGCGCTACTCCACCGTCTTGTACTTGCGGCCGAGGTCGCGGAAGTACTTCACGCCGTTGTCCAGCGAGTTCTCCATCGCGTCCATCAGCACCGTGCGGAACGTGGCCACGGGCGCGCGGAAGGACTCGTAGTAGCGCTGCCGGTCGATGGAGTGGATGACCGCGGGCATGTAGCCGTTGCGCAGCAGGATGAGGTTGCTGCACATGCGCCCCACCTTCCCGCTGTGCTCGGTGAAGGGGAAGATCTGCAGGAACTCGTGCTGCACCACCGCCGCCTGCTTGATGGGGTGGAACTCGCGGAACTCCGCGCTGGCGGTGTGGTCCACGAGCTTCTCCAGCCGCGCCTGGATCTTCGCGGGCTGGGTGATGTCGTGGAAGTAGGTGCGGTGCAGGGGCATGTCCTTGCGCAGCCCCGCGCGGTCGCGCTCCTTGGCCAGCTCCTTCTCCGTGCGCTCGCGGCGCTCCATGCGCGCACGCTCGGCCAGCGCTTCCGGCGTGTTGCCCAGGAAGAGGTCGTGCATCCGCTTGATGGTGGTGAGCGTGAGCGCGGACTGCTTCTTCGCGCCCACGGCCTCCTCGCGGATGAAGTCCGCCACCGCCTTGTGGTTGCGGATCTCCAGCACCACCGGGATCATGGAGGCTTCCGCCGCCGTGCGCTCCGGGAAGAGCGCGGCCATCAGCTCCTGGTGCGTGTACACGACGCCTTCGAGCGCGGCGTCGTGGTAGATCCACGACATCTCGAAGCGGTCGAGGTACTCACGCGCCGGCGGCTTGCCCTTGTAGATCTCAAGGTACTCGCGCAGCTGCTCGTTCTTCTCGTCGATGTCCTGGTAGCGTTCCTTCACGGACTGCGGCTCCTTCTCGCTCCGGCCCGCCCCGGGCGCTGATTCTCAGAGGCTGCGCCGGGAGGTACAACGGCACGCGGAGTCTAGAAATTCCGCGCGGTTGGAACAAATAAAACCTGACTAGAGATTCACCAGGAACACTTCGCACGCCTGATCCAGCAGGTCTTTTGAAAGGGCTGGCGGGATTTGCCGGTATCGGGCCGCGTCCCGGATGAGCGACACGAGGTCGCGGGGGTGGCAGGAGCGCATCTCCATGCTGCGCGGCTTGTAGTAGTGCTCCACCAGGTAGGTGATGGCCTGGTCCACGTAGGGGATGCCCGCCGCTTCGCACACCCGGCGGAAGATCTCCCGGTAGGACTCTTCATCCGGGTTGCCTACTTCAATCTTGTACTTGATGCGCCGCAGGAAGGCCTCGTCCACCAGCTCCTTGGGGTCCAGGTTGGTGGAGAAGACGAGCAGCTGATCGAAGGGAATCTCGAACTTCTTGCCGGTGTGCAGGGTGAGGAAGTCCACCCGCTTCTCCAGGGGGACAATCCAGCGGTTGAGCAGGTCCGTGGGGTGGACCTTCTGGCGGCCGAAGTCGTCGATGAGGAGCATGCCGCCGTTGGCCTTCACCTGGAACGGCGCCTCGTAGAAGCGGGTGCTCTCCGAGTAGATGAGGTCCAACGTCTCCAGCGTCAGCTCGCCGCCCACCACCACGGCGGGGCGCCGGCAGAGCGACCAGCGCTTGTCCATTTCGAACGTCTGCCGGCGGCCGCTGGCGTCACGGCCCGCCTCCAGCGACACGGGCGTGTGGATGATGCGGTCGAAGACCTTGATGATCTGGTTGTCGATTTCGAGGCAGTGCGGGACGAACACCTCGCCGCCGAACATGTGGGAAATCGCCTCCGCCAGGCTCGTCTTGCCGTTGCCGGGCGGGCCGTAGAGGAAGAGCGAGCGGCCGGAGTTCACGGCCGGGCCCAGCTTGTCCATCAGCTCCGCGGAGACGGTGAGGTGGCCCAGGGCGGCGGTCAGGTCCTCCTGGCCCACGACGGGCGTCTCCTCCGTCTGGCTGCTGATGAGGGCGTTGTACTGCTCGATGGGGACGGGCGCGGGCCCCACGTAGGTGGAGCGGGTGAGGGCGTCACGCGCGTACTCGCGGCCCTTCTCCGTGAGGGCGAACTCCACGGACGCGCGGCCAAAGCCCTTGCCGCCGCGGAGGTCCACCAGCTTCTCCGCGGCGAGGAAGTCCACCACGTGCTCCACCACGCCGGACCAGGGCAGGCACATGCTTTCGGCGATGGCCACGCCCGTGCCGGTGCCGGCGTAGTAGAGGAACTTGAGGCCCAGGTCCGCGAGCAGACCCATCCTCAGTCCCGTGTCCTCCAGCGACTTCGGCTCTCTGGGAGCGATGTCGAGGACGGACGGGTTCTCCAGCTTGAAGGGATTGTCTTCGTACGCGTAGCCGGCGGGAGGCATCGGGTACGGGTTCTACCCGATTCCCCCGTCCGCCGGGACTTCACGTCCACGGACTGTCCGTCAAACGTAGGTCAGCCAGTCCGCATAGCGGGCTTCCTGGCCCCGTACGACGCGGAAGTACATGTCCTGGACGAACTTGCTGATGGGGCCGGGCTTTCCGTCGCCAATCTGCCGGTTGTCCACCTCGCGCACGGGGGTGATCTCCGCGGCGGTGCCGGTGAAGAAGACCTCGTTGGCGATGTAGAGGGCGTCACGGGTGACGGTGACCTCTTCGATGGTGGTGTGGCCGGCGTCGCGCAGCAGCTTGAGCACCGTGTCGCGGGTGATGCCGTCCAGGACGGGGGAGGAGAGGGGCGGCGTCTTGATGACGCCCTTCTTGTTCACGAGGAAGATGTTCTCCCCGGAGGCCTCCGCGACGAAGCCGCTGATGTCCAGGAGGATGGCCTCGTCGTAGCCGGCGAGCACCGCCTCGCGCTTGGCGAGGATGGAGTTCACGTACTGGCCGGTGATCTTGCCGCGCACCATGTTCACGTTCACGTGGTTGCGCGTGAAGGAGCTGACCTTGGCGCGGATGCCCTCCTTCATGCCCTTGTCGCCCAGGTACGAGCCCCAGTCCCAGGCGGTGATGCCCACGCGGGTGGGGTTCACCGCGCCCAGGCCCATGGCGCCGTCGCCCATGAAGGCCACCGGGCGCAGGTAGGCGCCGTTGGCGAACTGCTGCTTCTGCTTGCGCAGCAGGTCCACCGTGGCCTCGACCAGCTCGTCCTCGCTGTAGGGAATCGGCAGCATGATGATGTGCGCGGAGTCGAGCAGGCGGCGGATGTGCTCGCGCAGCCGGAAGACGGCGAGCCGGCCATCATGGGTCTTGTAGGCGCGGATGCCCTCGAAGACGCCCAGGCCGTAGTGGAGGGCGTGCGTCATCACGTGCACGTTGCCCTCGTCCCATTTGATCAGCTTCCCATCGAGCCAGATGTGTTCGGCGCGCAGCACGGTGGATGAGGTTGAGCTCATCGGGATGTTCCTCTCGGGCCAGGGGTGGGACAGCTGAGGGACTTGTACCCAGGCACACTGGGGACGCAAAGCGTGAAGTGCCAACGATCTGCACTCCGCGTGCGGCGCTTTGCGTCAGGCCTGCGCGATGGTGGGCAGGTTGGCGCGGGCCTTCTCGATGTCGCCCTCGTATTTGAGGACGAGGTTGAGCGTGGCGGCGACGACGTCCGCGCTGAGCGCTTCCGCGTTGAGCAGCGTCAGGCTCTGCGCCCAGTCCAGGGTCTCGCTGATGGACGGGGCCTTCTTCAAATCCAACGCGCGGATGGCGGCGACGGCTTCCACCACCTGCTCGGCCAGCACCTGGGGAACCTCCGGCAGGCGCGAGCGGACGATGCGCAGCTCGCGCTCGCGGTCCGGGAAGTCGATGTGCAGGTGCAGGCAGCGGCGCTTGAGCGCGTCCGACAGCTCACGGGCGTTGTTGCTGGTGAGGATGACGCGCGGGACATGCTTCGCGCGGATGGTGCCCAGCTCCGGCACCGTGACAGCGTTGTCAGAGAGGACCTCCAGCAGGAAGGCCTCGAACTCCGGATCCGCCTTGTCGATTTCGTCCACCAGCAGCAGGGCGGGCGTGTCCGACAGCTGGGCCTGGAGGATGGGGCGGGGGAGGAGGAAGCGCTCGGAGAAGAACACCGCGTCCCCGGACGCGAGCCGGTCCGCGGCCTCCGCCAGCGTGGACGTGCCCTGGGTCAGCTCGCCAATCTTGTCCTTGAGCAGCTGGGTGTAGAGCAGCTGCTTGGCGTACTCCCACTCGTAGAGGGCCTTGGCCTCGTCCAGGCCCTCGTAGCACTGGAGGCGGATGAAGGTCCGGTCCAACGCCTGGGCCAGGGCCTTGGCCAGCTCCGTCTTGCCCACGCCGGCCGGGCCCTCCACCAGGATGGGCTTGCCCATCCGGTCCGCCAGGAACACCGCCGTGGCGATTTCAGGGGACGACAGGTAGCCCACCGCCTCCAGGCAACGCGCCGCGTCCTCCACGCTGGTGAACGAGCGAATCTCCGGAGTCAGTTGGGGGGGGCTCACACCCGTCAACTTAACCGACGGTTCCGTGGCCACTGCGGCAAAAATGCCAGGGTTGTGGGGGCGCCGTCCGCACTCTTGAGGACCTTGGGAGCTGTAACCCTGCGGAATCAGGGTGCGTAATTATTTTCGCACCGCGGGCATGCACCGTGCATCTATGCGGGCGTATCTCAGGACGACGAGGTCGCGGGTCATGTGGGCGTGGCTGAAGCTGGCGATGGCGGTGCTGGTGGTGGTGATGCCGGGGGGCTTCCCCCTCGTGCTGGCGTACATCGCGACGCGGACGCTGCTGGAGCGGTGGCGGCAGGCGCAGGCGCTGGCGCTGGAAGAGGGCCGTCCGGTGTCGGTGGTGCGGGACGTGGTGGGCGCGCTGCACTTCCGGGACCTCATCCGTGAGGCGAAGGCGGCCACGGCGCTGTAGCCGTCGCGGGACAGTCTTGAGATGGACGAAGGGCCCGGCACTCCATGGAGTGCGCGGGCCCTTGTCGTTTCCCACGGGGAGTGAGGGCTACTTGTCGAGCTCGTCGACGAGCGCCGTCCAGTCGTCCTCACCGGCTTCGGGGGCGGTGGGCAGCTGCATCACCATGGTGCGCTCCGGGGCC